>JAFGPJ010000161.1 GCA_016936275.1 Sedimentisphaerales bacterium | reverse complement strand
TTTGTCCCATGGATTCTCCTTTGTGAATTTAATATTATTGTGTTATTTGTTTCTTACGCTCTTTAGCGTATTATCTGTATGGAAAGCTCTTATTACGTTTGATTTTTTGATACATCCTCAATATTCTGTTGGTATAAACAGAGTCAAAACCGCGAATCTAACTTAATCTATTGAACTTGTCAATCGAAATATGCTCCTTTTTAGAATTTGTAAATCAGTGCCATTTGTGCCCTCAGGCTTTCTCCGTCGCCGGGGCCGCGGTATTGGGTACGCCAGTGTGATAGCTCAAAGGCAACGTCCGTTTGCTTGTTGACGGCACAATATACGTTTCCGAACACGCAGCGATTTAAAGTTCGATCTCCGACATTGACATCACTGCTGTCCACATCGTCCACCGTAACACCCACATTGAACCGTTTATTGTCCCACGGTCCCAGTCCTGCAGCAATCCAGCCGCCCTTGCTGCCGATTTCTTCGTAATAGTTTGGCAGGGTCGTATCGGTCATCACGCCTTGGCCAATCCCGCCCAGGTAGGCGCTCAGATTTTCGCCGGTGAACAATTCGGCCTTGATTTCCACTTTTTTACATATCGGTTGAGTGTAATCCAGGTTCAAGGACCACGTGGTAAATTCTCTGTTATGACCAGTGTCTGTAGTGTCATATTCTTCCTGACCCCAGTGCCCGGACAGGCCGATTGTGGTTTCATCAAAGGTTAAGCTGGCCCTGCCCTGGAAAGTTGGAAAACCGGCATCTTCACCTGAATCGGTCATGGTTATTGAAGTATCTCCGATTGTTCTGGCTACTGCACCTTCGAGCTTTAAAAAACCACCTTTTTCGAAGCCTAATTCCTTAGTCAGCCGAATTTGCGGGCGCCTATAACCGATATTGCCTACAAACCAGCCGACGCTATAGTTTACGGTTCTGGGGTATAGCGGGCTGATCACGTCCGAAGTCTGGCCGGCGATAATATTGAACCGGTTATCGGGCCAGTCCAGCATTATATATGCGTGCCTCATCATCAGGCGTCCCTGGTTCTCTGCGATACCGTCTCCGGGACCGAAGAAGTCAACCTCAACCAGGCCGCTTGTTTTCATCTGGCCGTCGTCCGGCCCGTTGAGTATCGCCCCTAATCGCGACTCATTGGCGGTCATGTTAAACTGGTCATCGTTCTTATTAACACTCTCATTTTCAACCCATTTTCCGTAATTTCCATTATTAATCCGCGAGCTGTCGTAAGCGGCGTCGAGTTTCAGATAACCATATAGCTGAATGTCCAGATTCGACCATACCATTTTGGGCATTGCATCCATTGTTTCACCGTCCTGCTCCATAACGGTTTTTTTCAGAGATTGCAGCTCCTGGTCGATTTGGTTGAGCTTCTGCCGCAATTCTGCATTTTCCTTAGCCAGATCCCCGCTGTCTGCTGCAAAGCCGATAGTGCAGATGCATGCGAGTAGCACCAGGCTCAATAAAATTTGTGATTTTACCATTTTACACTCCTTTCTATTAACAATCCGAATTCGTATTCTTCAAGGCATTTTTAAAAGAATTTGGTATTATACGCAAGTATCAAACGAGGTAAATAAAATTCCCTAAATTTTTTAGGGTATTCTGCCTTTTCCCTATATTACCCCCAATTCGTAAGTTTTTTCAGCTATAACTACTTAATTTTCATCGATTCCTGCAGCTCGTTTGGCTGATTCAACGGTATTGTAGAGCAGCATAGTGATAGTCATTGGACCGACACCGCCAGGAACCGGTGTAATCAGCGATGCCTTCTCCTTTACCGCTTCGAAATCCACATCGCCTTTGAGAATAGCCACCATTCTATTGGGATCTTTCTTACTCGGCTTCTCCCCGACTCTGTTGACGCCAACATCAATAACAACGACACCGTCCTTGACCATATCTGCCGTGACGGTATCGGGCCGGCCGGCCGCGGCTATCACTATGTCCGCTCGCCTGGTGTGCCCGGCCAGGTTCCTGGTCCGAGTGTGGCAGACCGTGACTGTTGCGTTTCCGGTCGCATTCTTCTGGATCAGCATGTTAGCCAACGGCTTACCGACAATGTTGCTGCGGCCGACGATCACGACCTCGGCCCCTTCGAGCTTGACACCATTGCGAATCAGCAGTTGAATCACACCGTGGGGTGTACAGGGCAGAAAAGCCTTTTCTCCCACGACCATTTTGCCGACGTTGACAGGATGAAATCCATCTACATCTTTGGCCGGATCGATTGCCAGCAGGACTTCGGCCTCGTTAAGACCGTCGGGAAGGGGCAACTGGACCAGAATGCCGTTGATTTTCGGGTCTTTGTTCAGTTTCTTGATAAGTGCCATTAAATCTTTCTGCGAAGTGTCAGCAGCCAAACGGTTATCGTCGGAATAAATCCCCAACTCTTCGCAGGCGCGCTCTTTGGCCGTCACGTATGATTTCGATGCCGGGTCTTCACCTACCAATACAACCGCCAGTCCCGGCACAATTTCTTTCTTTTTTAATTCGGCTACCTCGGCTTTAAGTTCCGCCCGCATATCCGCAGCCACTTGTTTTCCATCTATAATTTGTGCTGTCATTCGCTGCTCCCAATAAAAAGATTTTAGATTGCCGATTTTCGATTTGAATTCCCCTGACGACTGTCAAAATCGTCAATCGGCAATCGAAGATCGGCAATGTTCTCAAAACAGGCCCTGCACTTTTCCTGTCTTGGTATCTACGTCGATGCGGCGGAAAGCCGGATTGGATGCGGTGCCCGGCATCAATTTAATTGCTCCGGCGACCGGCACGATAAAGCCCGCACCTTTGTAGATGAGAATATCACTAATAGGAAGCTTCCAGCCGGCGGGTCTGCCCTTCAGGTCGGGATCGTGCGATAAGCTCAGGTGCGTTTTTACCATACATGTGCCTAAAGTCTTGCTCACCGGGTCGGCCTCCATCGCTTTTGCCTTTGCCAGGACCTGGTCGGTGTAAGTTACGCCGTCGGCGCCGTAAACCTCCTTGGCGATAAGCTCGATTCGCTTTCTAAGCGGCGTATCCAGCTCGTAGAGGAATTTGAAGTCGTTCGGCTTGTTACATGCGTCAATTACCGCCTCGGCCAGCTCGATTGCGCCATCGCCGCCTTTGAGCCAATGCTCCGAGACCGCGCACAAAGCACCGTTTTGCTCGGCGATCTTGCGCACGAGCGCTATCTCGTTCTTTGTATCGGTGTAAAAGCTGTTTATACAAACGACCGGCGTAACGCCGCTCTTTTTGACCGTTTCAATGTGGGCGATGAGGTTCTCGCAGCCTTTTTCGACCAGTCCAAGGTTCTCGCTGGTATATTCCTCTGCCAGCGGTATGCCCGGCTTGACGGTGGGGCCGCCGCCGTGCATCTTCAGTGCGCGAACTGTTGCTACGACCACAACCGCGTTGGGAACCAGGCCGGACATGCGACATTTCAGGTTCCAGAACTTCTCGAAGCCGATATCTGCGCCGAAACCGCTCTCGGTCACGTGGTAATCGCCTAATTTAGTTCCGAGCATGTCGGCGATGATTGAGCTTTGGCCGATAGCGATGTTTGCGAAAGGCCCGGCATGAACAAACACGGGCTGACCCTCGATTGTCTGCAATAAATTCGGATTTATGGCGTCCACCATCCATGCGGTCATGGCGCCGTCAACCTCAAGGTCAGCGGTCGTTACTTCGTTGCCCTTTTTGTCGTATGCTACGACTATCCCTGAGATTCGCTCCCGCAGGTCTTTCAGGTCTCTGGCGACAGCGAGTATCGCCATTACTTCGCTTGAGACTGTAATCTGAAAGCCCGAATCCATCTCGTAGCCGTCCATTTTTCCGCCCTGGCCGATTCTGATATTGCGGAGCGCCTGGGCACAGAAATCCACAGCCCATTTCATTTGGACTCTTTCGGGATCGATATCAATTCGAGTCAGTTTGCTTTTTGCTAATCGAGCGTCATCGTAGTTGCGTTCGTGCTGCATACGCGAGGTCAGCGCGACCATACAAAGATTGTGAGCGTTTGTAATGCTGTCGATATCGCCTGTCAGACGAATGGAAAAAGGTGTTAAGGGAATGCATTGTGCCAAACCACCACCGGCGGCTGAACCTTTTATATTGAAGGTCGGCCCGCCGCTGGGCTGGCGGATTGCCCCGACAACCCGTTTGTTTAATTTACCCAGACCTTCGATAAGACCCACAGCGGTAGTTGTTTTACCTTCGCCCAACGGCGTTGGCGTAATGGCAGTAACATCAATGTATTTGGCTGTGGGATTCCCTGCCAGACGGGCACCGGCCTTTTGGTAATCGACTTTTGCCAGTCTGCGGCCCATTGGGATTAATTCATCCTCTTTCAGCCCCATCTCTTTGGCTAATTGACTGACAGGTTTCATTCCTTCCTCGGCAGCTTCTGCTATCTGCCAGTCCTTCATCTTTGTTGCGTCGAGCTTCATTTCACTTCTCTCTCATTAGACTCTAAGTTTCTTTAGTCACCGTAACGAGAAGGGCCGGAAAATAATAAAAAGACTTGCGGCCCGTGATTACGAATCAGCATT
>JAFGPJ010000160.1 GCA_016936275.1 Sedimentisphaerales bacterium | reverse complement strand
GACCAGGATATTGCCGAAAATAATCTCGCCGGGCTTGTGCAGAATCTCCCATATCACCGGGTCGTCCTTTTCATTGACGTTCTGAATGATGCCGAAGATTCCTGCCTCGGCGTTCACCGCCCGAAACTCGCCGTGAATGTTTCTGAAATAGGCAATATCGTCGCCCAAGATCGTCTCGCCCGGCAGCATCGCGGTGGAAGTCTTGCCGCAGGCACTGGGAAAAGCACCGGCAAAATAGGTTTTTCGCCCTCCGGGGCCGTAGACGCCGGATATGAACATGTGCTCGGCCAGCCAGCCTTCGCGATCGGCCTGCCGGATGGTAAGCCTCAGGGCCAGTTTCTTGAGCCCCATCGTATTGCCGCCGTACTGGGTGTTAACGCTGTACATCGTGTCCTTTATATAGTCCATATAGACACGCTTATTTTCGACGTTGACACTGATCATGTTTTCATCCATTTCGCCGGCCGAGTGCAGAAAACAAAATACGTTCTGGTCTTTACTTATCTTGCAGAAATGCCCGTACGCACTTCGGTACAGCAAGTCTTCGTTATGGGCCACATACCACGAATCGGTTATCTGAACGCACGGAACACTGAACACCGAGCCGGCCGGCCCCAATGACAGAAAACGCAGAATCATCGTCCTGCCCTTCATGGAGTCTTTCAGCAGGCCTCGCACTTCGGCAAGTCCCTCTTGTCTTTCTATCTGGTTCAGCGCCTTGCTCAACTTCTCTGTTTTCGGCACTAAATATTTGGTTATTTCCCTGTCCCGGCCCTGGTCGTTGGGGCCATCGAAGTGAGACGTATGTCCGGGTGTTTCGAGCGGTTTTTCTTCGCCGCTCTCAATCGCCATTTGGCGAACGTGCTTAACATCTTCCTCAGAATCCGTGCAGACAAATACCTCTTCAGGATTAGTAAGCTCAATCGCATCGGAAACGAACTCGTGTATCTTTAAATTATCCACAGCCATGAGCCTGCCGTAGCTTTCATTAGTCAATTTTGCTTTTAGTAATTCTTTAACATTACTCATTTATAGCTGTTACCTCCATTCGAATTAACATAGTCTAAAACCATTCAATTTTAATTTCACTTCTTTTGGGCGTCAAGCTACTTCTCAATGCACAATAATATTGACAAACTCTGGACCTCATATTCTTAATTCTCAAACTGATCCGGATAGCTGAATATGACGGATAACTTCTCCTGATTTGATGGTAGCTCCATTCGCACAGCCGGTCACATTACAGAAAGAGATTGCGTTGTTGAAATCGAGTTTGGGTGACAATCCTACGACAACCATGTCGGCATCGGATTTACAATTACAATTGACCAGCTTTTTGAACATGGCATTGCAATAGGGGCAATATAACTCGTCTTTAAGACCTTTTTCCAGCTCTCCGGAGAGGATAATCTTGTCAAAGTCCCCTTGAATTGCTGAGAGAACAAACTCACCTTCCATGCCTGGCCGTTTGAACTTAATCCGTAATCCGGAAGCGCCGTTTATCTCATACTCCTTGTCAATAATGTTACAACCGCTGGGGCAGTAAGCTTCGGTTACCACATATCTTGCCTTTTCTTCGTCAGTTTTTGTTGTGTCTTTTTTCCGCTGCCCCAGTGGAATAATCAATCGCCCATCCTTATCGAATCGTTCCATACATAATACCTTTCTTCATGATATTCTCATTTAACACTCATGGGCGCACTTACGACCGGACATATTCATACGATTGTAACCTTGTACCAGAGCCAGGTTTGAAGCTACGACTTTTTCCATGAACATGCGCTCTGTCGAGCTTGTCGTACCGACGAATCTTATCACATGCTCCCGGGACAGAATCGCAATAGCGGCGGGGACAAGAGATTTATCGGCCAATTCGATCTCCTGGACGATTGCTCCGGTACCGATGTATATCCCATCTCCCAAGCTGGCATTGAAAATTCGTGCACCAAAACCAATAAAACAGCCTTTGCCCAGAGTACAGGGCCCGTGGATAATGCTGCCATGTCCGAGTGTCGTTCGGTATCCAATCGTCACTTTCGTTCCACCAAGTGCATGAATGATTACCCCATCTTGAATGTTGCAGTCCGGCCCGATGATGATAGGCGTCACCTTGCCCTGAGTATCCGCCTCGTCAGCTCTAATTACGGCACCGGGACCGATAAAAACCATGGAGCCTACGTGAACATTTCCAATGATCTGAGCAGTCGGGTCGATAAATGCTGTCGGATCAACCTCGGGCAAATTTCCGGATGGATTAGGACGTAGAGAGATTCGTGAGTTACACATTATGCGTTATTTCCCATTCTTAACATTCCTGGCCTTTGCTGCTTCTGATGCATGTCTGGGCACAGGGCCCAAATCCGTTCTCAACCACAGTTCACTGGCAACGTCAAGATTGAGTATGGATTTTTCTTTTGCTTGCTTGTGACGGTTCCTATACTTCTCTACGCGGCAGGTTGACACGATCTTTTCGGCGGCTTGTTTTATTCCTGCGACTACTTCTGTGCCGTCTGAAAGTTCAGCTAAATGTTTACGACCATGACCGCTGAGGACATAAATACCGCGCGCATCTGCGTTCTGAGCCAATTGGATGTCATGGGGATGGTCGCCTACGGTAAAAGACACACATAGATCTATGCCGTAACGCTCTGCGGCTTTTATCAGGAAATAAGGTTTAGGTTTTATACACTGACAGTTGTCTGTACGTCTATGCGGACAAACATAGACATCAGTGATTACAATTCTTCTTTCCGCGAGGGTGGAAACGATGTGGTGGTTAATCCGATCGACATCGCCGGGCGTGATTATAGCTTCAGCGACGCCAACCTGATTAGTCACGATAAAAAGCAGGAAATGGTCTTGGAGCTTTTGTAATGCCTCGAAGGTTTCCGGAAAAAAGACAACATCAGACATATCCCTAATATGCCCTCGGTCCTCGATGATTGTACCATCTCTATCCAGGAACACCGCCGCTTTGCCGTTGCGGCTCATATTCGACTTGCCTTCAGGGAGTCTATCTTTGACCTTGTCTGGTTTCTCTGACATTCTTTTTCTCAATTTCCCGTATCTTCGTTAGAGCCAATGGACAGAAGCCGACGGAGACACTCGCTGCAACGCATCTGTGTTTCCGATCGCCGCCCCGCCTCACCAGCCATAATTTCAACCGCATCCCCTGAAGTGAATATGGCTACAGGCCGGCGGTGAATACCGCCATGTGTAACAATGACCAACTGATGAACGCCATGCTCCAGGATCAATTGTACGGCTTCGTGGACAAGAGTTTCCGGTGAAACAGTGATTATCTCGAGAGTCATAATGTCCTCGGCAACTATCAAAGACAAGTCCTTGCCGTAGGAACGCAACAGGTCGGTTTTTGAGATGATCCCGCACGCATTAAGGCATTCATCTACCACGACTAACGCGGAAACATCGTTATCGAGCATTATTTTCGCGGCCTCGGCGGCGGTTGCATTGACTCCGCACGTAACCACACCTCTGCACATGTATTCTCTGATAATCCTATTCATAACATTCAACCTGTACCCGGCGCCGGAAGTACCGACATAAAAAAAGCCAGCATACCCGTAAAACGGATTCTTACTGGCTCGTAATTTGCCCTGCCATCCGTAAAAGGATCGCGGACAACGTACATTAACAGTTCAGCAATACTCAAATATCTTTGACGCTTAGACACAAAGACACGCGGATAAGAGCACAAGTACAAAAGGCTTATGCACTTGTGACTTATAACTTGCGATCTTTTTGTTCCCTGGTGCCTTTGTGGCTATTGTCATCTGCCGGCTTATTTATCAGCAGGTAGCCGGCGCTACCCCCTGCAAATCTGCCTTTGCGGTTGAAGCTATATTATCCGGGAAAATTCAGTTTATCCAGAAAAATCTTTGCGTTCTACAAATCTTTTTCGCTGTTAAACGCCACGGGGCTGTCCAGAGTGAAGATAATAACGCGTTCTCCGGTCGCCGTGCTGATATCCGTGTGGAGGCTTTTGACACTTTTTCCGGTAAGGTCGGTAATTATGCGTTCCAGCAGCGGCCTGGCCTTTTCGAGCAGCTCCGTCCTGACCTGCTTGATAAGAGTCAGCCCTCTCATTTCGTCAGACGCTCCGGCAAGCTGCTGCTCTGCCGGGGTGAGAACTCGCTGGAGACGGACAACTATCATGTCGGCGATTATATAGGTCTTGGTCTGCTCGGGACCCCGACCCATGTACTCTTTTTCAAACTTTATCAGAGCTTCGCTGATGTCGGCTTCTAATTGTCCTTTGCTTTTGGCCATAGAGACTGATTATTATGTTAAAGAGAATGAGTGTAAAGAAGGAAATTTTTCCAATATCGTGACGGTTCAGGAAGGATTGTCCCTTTTTCGAGTCGATAACAGTATCAGGTTTCTAATCGCTTCGGTATCTCTTGCTGCGAACCATCGCTTCTCGAAGTCTTTCTCCTGGGCAGTCTGAGCTATCGCCATCAAAGCTCTTAGGTGATAATTTCTCTCGTCTTTGCTGCCGGCCAGGATGAACATGATTTTGACGGGGTCGGGAGCGTGCGGGAAATTGATGCCGTCACGGGCCCGGATGAGCAGGACGTCAAATTTATGCTCTCCCTCGACCACGATGTGCGGTATAGCAAAGCCCGGCTGGACGACCGTGCCGCCCTCAGCCTCACGATGCAGGAATTTTTCCAAAAGAACGTATTCGTCAGTCTGAAGTTTCTCGGCCAGAATCACGGAGACTTTGCGGAATATATCCTCGGCACTGATTTCGCCCTGGATATCCAGGATTTGACATTCTCGAACGAGCCGGTCGAACCTGTCCTCGATAACGTCGTCCCGTTCCAGCAAAATATCACGAAGCTCATTTTCAAGAGTAACCGATTTGAGCTCTCTGTCGGTTACTCGCTCGACAATGTGCATTACTGCCGAAGCCCTCGTGACCCGCTTGTACACATAAAGCCAGAACCAGGCTGCGCTCAGACCAATAAAACCGGCCGTGATCGACAGCGGCACAAGCCCCATATCGAGTATCAATGCACCGTAAGCTATTATTGCGACGATATGAATATAGGGATACAGCGGCGATCTGAACTTCGGCCGATAGCTTTGTATTTTGCTCTCTCGCATTATTATCACACTGGCATTGACGAGAATGAAAAGAATAATCATTAAGGTCGAGGCCGTCTTGACCAGCAATTCGAGTTCGAGAAAAGCAATTGCCGCCGCCATAAATATGCCGGTCAGCAGGATACTGATATGGGGGGTTCCGAACCGCTCGTGTATGCGGGCCAATATTTGCGGCAGTAACCGGTCTCGGCTCATCGCCATCGGATTGCGGGAGGCTGCCATAATTCCTCCATTTGCCGTAGTGATGAAGGCGGTCACCGCCGCGATACCGAGAACGGCAAAGCCTGCAGAGCCGGCAAACTTGCCGGCTGCCAGAGATATCGGCATCAGGCTGCCGCTCAATTCTTGACCATTTACAAGACCGACTGTCACAGCAACAACAGCGACGTATAACAAGGCTACGACAGCCCAGGCCAGGATCATACCCAGTGGGAGATTTTTACCGGGATTTTTAACTTCTTCTGTTATGCTGGCGACGTGCGTTAGACCACCGAAGCTCACGAAGACTAACCCGGCCGTAGCAAAGATGGCAAACCAGCCTTTTTCGAGAAATCCTTTATAACGAACGGCTTGCGTTTGGCCGGCGCCGAAGATGATAAAAAAAGCAAGAAGCAACAGCAGTATTCCCACGAGCAAAATTTGAAATCGGCTGGTGTGTTTGACGCTTAGGATGTTGATGGCTACAAAACCAAAACAGCAGGCGACGCCGATAACCTTTAGGTGCCACGGGGCCATCCGCACGCCGAACGCCTCGTGGAGAACAACCTCAATCAGCACGGCCATACCGACGACGGCAAAAGCGCTTTTCAAGGCGACCGAAAACCAGTTTGCCAGGCCGCCGAACAGACCCAGGATCGACCCCAAACTCCGCTCGACGTAGAAATAGGCCCCACCGGCTCGCGGCATGGCTGTGGCCAGCTCGGCCTGGCTCAAGGCGCTGGGAACGATCAGAATGGTGGCGAGAAAATAGGACAGAATCACCGCCGGCCCCGCCTTTGCGTAAGCGATGGCAGGCAGAACAAACAGTCCGGAGCTAATCATCGCCCCTGATGCTATAGCAAAAACATCGAGAAAACCGAGTTGTTTTTTTAACTGAGCCAAATTAATACTTCCAAATTAAGCCGGTACTTATACAACCCTCGAATCTCACCTGTATTCATACTCAGCTTGATATTATGGCTTTTAATTCGAGTTGATAAGATAATTCAAATCCGCCCCGGCGTCAAAATAAAACCCCATAAAGAAAAAGTGCCGCTTCGTATAGCATAAGCGCATAAAATAAGCCGGACAACCAACCCGGCTTTTACACTTATTCGAAACCAGCGCTTAGGTATCTTTAGAATTTACAAAGCTGCACTTTAAGATTTAATCCGGCAATCCCATAAGCACCAACCTTGCCTGCTGGCGGAAATCCAGAACCTCTCGAAGCTGCTGCTGGGCTGCGATCCATTGCCGTCTGGCCTTTTCCCTTGCTAAACGCAGAGCATCGAGTTTCTGACTGACTTGCTCCGGCGTCGTTTGCGGGTCATCCAGCAACATTTGGATTTCTTCGCACAGTATTTCGCCGTCGGAAGCCGGCCGACCAGTGAAGCTCTGAAAAGTTCCGCCGGGGCCGCTAAAATCGCCCTGAAACTGGAAGCCACCGGAAAAGCCGCCGCTAAAGCCCTGGGCGCCTCCCGGACCCGTGTTGAAGTTAGAGAAGTTGCTCTGGAATGGCGGCTTAGTCCCGATGAACGCCTGCTCTCTGTAATGCTTGACCTTCTTCAATATCGGCTCGATGACTTTCCACTGCTGGTCATTGGTGCCGAGGGTTTGCTGCATTGCGATGGCTTCCTGCTGCTCCATCGCTTTACGCTGCTCTTCTGCGAGTTGTTGAAAATACTTAATCTTTTCTTCGTGGCTCATATTCTTCATCCGCTCGAAGTCAGGCTGTCCCGGCATTCTCGGCGGTCTGGTGCTGCGTGACGGCATAGAGCCGTAGCCGCCAGAGAATCCGCCCGATCCGGTGCTCTGAGACAATACCTGCTGGGCAAGTATTCCAAGCGAAAGACATACAACCAATCCGAGAAATATTTTTCGCGTTGACATTGTCAATTCCTTTCATGGAACAATCAGTATGTGAAAATCTGCACCTTTTGGCGGAATTGTTCGTAATCCTGTTGGCCTTTAGTGAAGTCGTCTATATCAGACTTTTTAGCGCGAATCGTAAGTACGGTGGCCGAGAAGACACCCGTTTCACCGAAAGCCGTGAAACCGCCCATACCACCCGTTGCTCCCATGCCGCCGCCCATGCCCCCCATCATACCTCCGCCCATTCCGCCTCCGTAACCACCGGAAGCACCGAAACCTCCGCTGAAGCCGCCCGCGCCGCCCGATGATGTTCCTCCATACATTCCTCCCATGCCGCCCATCATGAAACCTCCGCCGCCGAATTGACGGCCTCCAATGACCGTAAGAATAATCCATTCGTCCGGCTGAACACCTCTAATATTTGCCGCGTGTTTGAGCGTCGTGATCAGGTCCCTTTTCAGCTCTTCGACCATTTGACTATTATATTCTTCTGCCGAGCCGGGTCCTCCTGATATCCGGGAATCTCCGGGCGAAAACATCTGCTGCCTTGCCCGCTGCCAGGTTGAATCGACAGACTCGGCGGTTTGTTCGGCCTGCTGGTCTTGTGGTTTCGGCGAAGGCGAGAACGTAAAGTTTACCTCCATCGAGAAGAGCATGCCGTAGCCCTGGAGATAGGTCGCTTCGGTTTGGCGATTGTCCCTGCCGAAGAAATCACCGAAATCGGTAAAAACTCCCTGAACCCGGCGGGTTTCTTTGAATCGCTCATCAAGGATGTGTGACATTATCTGCATATCCTCGATTATTTCTGCAATGTCTTTCGGATTGACCTGGGCAGATGGAACCACCAATGTCTTCCTGCTGTCTGCGGGCCGGAATCCGGTAGTCCCTGTTACCCGTCGAGAGCCGCGGCTGTCAATCCCTGCTTGCATAGGATCCAACGGACTTCCTCTGTACAACTGCGGCCTCTGTGATAGCTGCCTAACAGTATAGTTTTCATTGTTTACATTGGACATGACTTTGTTATAAGTTTTTCTTGGAGGATGGAATTCATAACCTTCTTTTCGAGGTACAACCGTACCGCTCCAGCCGTATTCTATAGTAGCGCTGTATAAACAATTTTCATCTGTCACAGGGTCGCCTGGTAATCCCATCATTGTCACGCCGGGAAGGCCTGCATTACCGGAGATAGTAAACGTTTGTACTTTCGCTTCGGGATCCTGAAGCATTGCGGAACTTGCAGTTGTCAGACTGAAAACAATAAGTATGATAATTATTCGAGTTAAACGGGTCATATTCTCATCCTTTCATTTAAGGTTTAATTTTCGGACACATCCGGCGTCGAGCCTGCTCGTTCGGTGTCCAAAAGATTATCCGTTCGAGTGGCAAGTGTCACCAGGCCGTCCCCGAACCGGGAGCCCATATAGTCAAAAGCAGCCGCCACGCGCTGGCGTTCCTTGATGCGTGCTGCTTCGACCATCCGAGCAAATTCCATCAAACGCTGGTCTATTAAATTACCGACCGTTGTTAATGTCTGCCCGGCGTATGTTTCCATGTCACGATGTACCTGTTGAGCAAGCTCCTGCTTGAGCATATTACGTTCGGCTGTCAGGGCCGACTGCAGACGGTTCTCAAACTCATCATGCAATTGCCGCCGGATCGCCGGTTCGAGCGAAGATTTGATTGAACTTTCGAGAGCAGCCTGAAACTCCTGCACGTTTATAGGTTCGGGTGCAGAAAGCCGCCCGCCGATAAACCCGGCACCAATCATCAATACCGCCGCGGCGGTAAGCTTCATAAGCCCACCAATCAGCGATGGTGGGGTAAACCCCACCCTACGGTTTTCGCCGGCCATCAGAGCATTGCGGGCCCTCTGTATCGCACGGTCAGAAGCCTCCTTAGTCGGCTCGACCTGCAAGAGGCGTTTGAGGCGATCGTAAATTTCGTTTTCATCGATTTGCGACATTATGTATCTCCTTTTTTGAAGGTTTATGTTCGTTGGAGCCGAGAATATCCCGAAGGTTACGTATGGCCCTGGAGCACAAGGCCCGAACGTGATGGGACGACTTGCCCATTTGCTCGGCGATATTATCGTAAGATTCCTGCTGGAGGTATCGCATGACAAGCACTTCGCGGGAAGCTTTCCTAAGCCTGCCGACCGCGTCCAGCGTCTCGGCCAGCTCTTCCGAATGAATGAGCTTGCTTAGAGGCGAATCATCATTCGAGACCGGCTCGGCGACCTGTCCTAATGTCAAAACGGTTTGTTTTTGACTGCGCCGCCAGTCGAAGGCCAGATTAATCGCCGCCCTGCGGGCGTAGGCATTCAGGTTGATAATACTGCCGGGGCCTCTCGAATTATTAAGTTTAATGAATAATTCCTGCATAAGCTCCTCAGCGACGTCTTCGCGCAGTGTCAGCCTCGTCAAAAGCGCGTACAAATCCGCTCCCGATTTATCCAACAATTCCAAAAGCTCTTTCTGGCGGCTTCTCAAATACACTCCTGATTCTCTGTTTTTCACACTTCACCATTATAGACGAAAAAGACCGGTTCGGCGCAACTTCTTATTTGGGAGAATTTTTTCTACCGGTGTCGGGAGTATAAAAAAAAGCCGGCCACTGCCTTTTTAATGCCAT
>JAFGPJ010000159.1 GCA_016936275.1 Sedimentisphaerales bacterium | reverse complement strand
TCGATCATCCAGAACAGACATGGTTTTCAACGTCAGATCGTTGAGACGATTTTCCAAAAACTGTGTCAGTTTTGGTTCAATATCCGAAAACACATTCTTATCGACCGTTATCATAAAACTCGCCTGACTAATAAATGAGAATCTATTTCGGACAAGCCATTGAACAATCAAGGATACAAATACAATAAGAAACAAAATAATCGTAACAAGGTAATTGCGAGTTGCCGCTCCTATCGATGTTGCAATCAGCAGCAAAAGATAACCTATTTCTGCAGGGTCCTTAACCGGGGTTCTGAATCGAACAAAAGATAGAGCGCCTAATAATCCCAAAGACAATGGGATTGAGCTCTGAATTCCTAAAAATAGCGCGGTAATGGCCGGCCCGGCAATAATAAAGGAGCGGTCTACACCCGCCCCGATATTGCGAGAGCTGTAAAATATTCGGTAAATAAAATATACTGCGACAGAGGCAATCAGAGAAAAACCGATCGCTACTATTGTCTCAGTGAGATTGAAATTTGAGGACTTAAATAAGCTTGATGCTAACATAAAATTTCTCCTTGTTCATTCATAACAATTCTATTCTGCCGGACGGCCAGAACCGGCCCACTGTTCCAGATTTTTCCATCTGCGATTCAAGACAACCGGCATACTTCGAGAACCTTGTCCAATCGATACCCAGGATGCTTAGAGGATGAAGCGATTTGGGTATTTCCATTGAAGTGCCCTTGATCTCGATAATCCCACCTTCGAGCATCAGGCTTGCCTGGCTATGCCCCAAAGACGGGGTTGCCAGCAAGGAGCTAATTCTCCAATCAAAAGAAACCCTTGTGCCCGTCAAAATTTCAGTGAAGCGGAAACGTTCGTACGATATCAGTATAATGGGCAGCAGATATTTATCTTCAAAGTATCCGAATTCCGACAATGTCCCAGATATTACATTTCCGTTTAGTATTGTATTGTTAGCCTGAATTCTTTTAAGCCGTTCTGCTGGCACAAGGATTTTTCTGCGTTTTTTTCTGCTCGCGAAACCTTTTTTGGACTTCAATTCAAGATAGACTGGTACTCCCGCTTGCTGGTCGCCGGGATTATCATACCATCTGATACGAATTTTTTCTCTTTCGTAATTACCATCGTCCGATTTTTGAAAATGGTCAAGGTCGGATGTATCGAAATATAGGCTATTGATAATACCTTGTGGATACTTGCTGTCCCGCAGGCAGATATGAGACAACAGGCTGCGGGCAAAGTGTATTTTCGTCGGGGGGACAAAGAATTTTCGTTCAATTCGTTCCCATCTCTGGTCACGCTCCGACGTAGCACTTTCAGTTTTCAACCGCATCATAGACATCATTCCCGCTTTTCCATGTCCTGTCTGAATCTTTCAAACATATCAAAATTTCGTATGTTCTGATCGCCATCACCTTGACTTGGGCGCTTTCCATCCAACTGTTCTGTCACTGATAAACGACGTGCCTTTATAAAAGCTCTCAATTTGGGAGCATTCATTCCTCCTCCGGGTCCACCTCGACGGCCGCCACGACCGCCGGGACCTGTGTCTCGGGCCTGCATGTCACCATGGCCCGTTTCGTTGGAAAATTCCCCCAGCGCTCCAGAAGAAATTTTTTCACCTACATTGCTTTCAAAGTCATCATTAGTGAAAAATTTCATCTCATCGGCTTCAACATAAGGCCTGATCATTTTTGCGAGTTCATCAATACGTGCTTCAATTACACCTTCGGCAAAACCGCCGTTAAGTAATTGCTTAAGGTATTGATGATATTTCTCCAGATAGGGCTGATGGGCAAACAATCTGGCAACCAAAGGTCTGTCTGCAAAAGCGCCGGTTGTCGGCTCATCAATATACAAATCCACATTACCGACACCACCTCGATTAGGCCCCATGCCGAATGTCCCAAAAGCCATGTTAAGATCCCACGGGATCACACAAAACTTCCCATTATCTTCATAGAGGTAATAGTTATGTCCCATTCCGATATAGTTATCCAGATGTACTATCAACACCGAGACAGCTAAAAAACGCAGAACTTCATCAACATCAAGCACCTTTTCGATCTCGGAAGGAAAGGTCTCACCAGGGCATTTATTCAGAACCTCAAGAAATCGAAACAATGCTCTGTAATCTGGATAATTTTCGTTTGTTTTTAATCCCATCAATTCGATCAAATTTCCGCCTCTACCAAACATACCGCCTGGGCCTCCTGGAAAACCACCTCTTTCCCTAAAACCGCCACCGAATGGCCTGTTCGGATCTCCGGGAAATCCTCTCCTTCCTCTGAATCCAGCGGCAAACGGGCTATTCGGATCGCCAGGGAATGGCCCCGGTGGGCCTCCTGGGAATCCCTCTCTTGCCCGGAATCTGCCGCCGGCGAAGGGCTCATTTGGTTCACCTGGGAATCGGTTCCTGCGCATCCCAGGAAACGGACGGTTCGGGTCGGCAGCAAAAGATGCGGGAAACCGCCCACCAGGTCCTCCGGGGAATGGCCTGTTCGGGTCACCTAGAAATGGGCCGGGGAATCCTTCTCCAGGACCACCGGGGAATGGACTATTCGGATCTCCTGGAAATGGTCCGGGAAATCCCCCACCCGGGCCTCCTGGGAACGGCATACCTGCTCCTAAAGTCGATGTTGCGGCATCATCCGGCAGCATTTCACTCCCAAGTGATCCTTCACGTTTCAAAATCTTAATCAGATCACCAAGCCTGGAACCTCCTATCTTTATATCGAGATTGTTATACTGGTTTTCGGCTACCTGTGATCCTCGTGTATTATTTTTATCGAAATCCTCTTTTGTCCAATTCAAGGCGGCCGGCCCTTGCTCCGGTTTGTAAAGATTCCCTTCGAAATTCGTAAAGTTCCTGCGTAGAAATGTTTTATCAACCTGTTCAACAATCGTGTACAATCCCAGATGATGACTGTTGACCCAGACATCTGCAAATGCTCTTCTTGGTGTCGGGAGATTCATCTGCTCGAACAGCTCGTAGCCTATCGTCTCTCTTATGAATGAAGGATCCGAAAAGCCATTATTAAGATTCAGCTTCTTGATCCCTCGAAAGTTCTGAGCAAAATTGAAAAAGTTAAAATCAACTTTCAAAGGCATTCGCCCGCTCTGGCGCCCGGACATCAAAGAAGACATGCCTTTCGGTCGTATAGCAACATTTCGATAAGGTTCCCCATCAAACCAAAAATTAGCCCGGACATACTGCTCGGCACGTGTGTTGGATTTGAGTCCGAGCCAGTCCTCCTCTCTCATAATGATCAGAATTTTCGCCACATGATCAGACCGAAACGGGTCTTTGACCTCAAGTACCGGCTGCATTAGCTGCTTATGGTAATATGTCAGAAGCCCCGCCAGTGACAGGGCTAAAAATAACAATCCTATAAAAGATATTCTCTCAGGTTTACCCATATTTATAGTTTAAGACGCAAAGGCATGGCTTTTTATTGCAATGATGTGTAAATGTAGGAGAAAAAAGTAGTTAACGAATTTCAATTTTGATATCGAAATTCAGCAATCAAATTTGGTTCAATATCCCGATCATTACATTTGCAGATATTTTCCAGCCCCTTTATCGACCAACCAGGTAACTCTATCGAGAACGGGCCAGAGGGCATGAATCGGATACCTGACTTCGTCAGGCTCGCTCGTTAAAACCATTTTCAGAATATCCGATTTCTCATGGCCGCAGACCAATACAACCAAATGACAAGCAGCGCGTAAAACCGGATGCGTCAGGGTTATTCTGTTCAATTCTTCATCCAAGACATAAACAACACACGCTAAATCTTCCGTATCAAAAGCAGCGTAAGAATTCGGAAACAGCGAGCCGGTATGTCCATCGGAACCCATACCAAGTAAAATCAGATCGAACTGGGGAACCTTTCCGGTACTAAGCCCGAATACTTCCCGAATAGTTTCCTCATAGCAACGAGCGGCTTCCCTGAAATCTTCCATCTCCGTTGGGATTCGATGAATATTCGCCTCGGGGATGGCAACTCTTGTCAGGAAAGTATCGGCGGCCAGTTTGTAATTGCTCCACTGTGATTCCGGGTGAACATATCGCTCGTCAACCCAGAACAAATGTATCTTGTCCCAGGGCAGCGAGCCTGCCTGCGGTGTCTCTGCGAGAAGCTCAAAAAAACGCCTGGGAGTATTGCCTCCTGATATAGCCACATAAAAGATGCCCTTCGTCTTTATCGCCTTTTGAGCATCGGCAATAAAAATCTTAAGGGTGCTTTGAGCTAAACTCTCAGGGTCTGAAACAACCTCAACATTCGATTTATATTTTGTTGTAGTTTCCATGATGCCCCCTACTTATCCCCCTCGAGAGAATTTATATTTCCTTCTCAAAATCATACTCACACCCTCGCTTAAAAATGTAAACTACAATTATTATGCGCTTACAAATACGATTTGGCCAGAAAATATCAAAAAAATTTTTTATCCTGTGCAAACCTGCCTTTACACTTCTAATAGCTGCATCGGGCTGGTCCATTCTATGCAGAAATTCGAGAAAAAGCCCAAATACCTCCACCTTTCAGCGCCGTAAGGCGAATCCCTTAGGGAGTAATATCTTCAATCTTCCACATAAAGGCCTTTATACCTTCCGAGGCCCATTTCTCCCGCATTAGACAGACTTTCTCCATTAATTCTTTGGCCGGGGCATCCTCAGTCACAACAAAAGTTCCGCAATTTATGCCGGGCCATACATCCGTATTCAAATGCGGCTCACTCGCCCTGCCCTTGCCCAGGATATTCGGAAATTTCGTATAGCAATCAATGCTCATAGATTCCAGGGCTTCGTTTACATCCTGCTCTATCGCAACATTATGAATAATAAGAACAGCTTTCATAATTTTCCTTTTATCGCCGAAGGCTTTAAACCTTCGAAAACACTGTAAAGAGTCGGCATCAAAATAAGCGTAATAACGGTCGCAACAGACAGGCCGCCGATTATGGTCACGGCAAAAGGAACCCAAACCTCGGAGCCCTCGCCCATGGAGAAAGCAAGAGGAGTCAATGCCAGTATTGTCGTGCAACTGGTACATACAACTGGTCGTAACCTGCTTCGCCCGCCTTCGATTATCGCCGAATAGATATCAAGCCCCCGCCGACGCAGTATATTCAGGTAGCTAATAAGAACAATTCCATCGTTCACCACGATGCCGACAAGCATAATCAGAGCGAGAAAGCTTACCACGCTCATCGCCTGGCCGGCCAGGGTAAGGGCAATGATAACGCCGACAATGCCGAAGGGTATCGAGAAAAATATTATAAACGGGTCGCGAAATGACTCGAATTGCGAAGCCATCACCATATACACCAACACCATCCCCAGACCCACAGCTATCATAAGCAACGTGAATGCTTCTTTCCTTTCTTTCTCGGCGCCGGCAAATTTATAATTAAAACCCGGCGGCGCCGGAATCTTATCAATCGCTTTTCCAACATCCTCCACTACCGAACCAAGGTCTCTGCCGACGATTTCTGCGGAAACCGTAATATAACGTTCCTGGTCTTTTCTTTCTACCTTCGTCGGCCCGAGTCCCTGCTCGATTTTGGCCACATTGGCCAGGCTGACTTGACCGCCGCCGGTAATACTGATGGGCACATCACGCAAATCCTCGATCCTATCCCGGTCCTTCGGCTGGAGCCGGACTTCCACATCATATTCATCTCCGGCTTCACGATACCTCGTTGCGGTACTGCCGGCAAAAAATGTTTCTATCTGTTTGCCGATAGCTCTGACATCAAGACCCAATTGTGACGCCTTCTCACGGTCGATGATGACCTTGATCTCCGGCTTTTCCTCTTTTCGGCTGATTTGAATATCCTCCACCCCCTCCACAGCGGCAATCGCCGACTCAACAGCCTCGGCATATACCCTCGCCTGAGCCATATCGTGGCCGTACAATTCGACAGACAGCTTGCCGCCGGCGCCAAACATTATGGCCTCCAGCGGATCCTCGGCACTGTAGCGAATTGTCGCCCCCGGTATCTTGTCCGTGATTTTGCGAAGTCTTTTTATCAGGTCGTTCGGCGAAGCGCTGCGCTGGTCCTTGGGCTTTAAGCTGATAAACAAAATACCTTTATAGCTTTCTTCGTCCGTTTCAAAGGTAGCGCCCGCGCCGTAAACGCCCCAGCGAATAAAACTGTTCCGCTTTTCGGGAATATGATTTTCCGCTATCGTTTGTAATTGCTGGGCCACGTCACCGGTCCGTTCGTATCTTGTGCCGATCGGCAGCTCATAATCCGCCGATACTCGATTTTGGTCCTGCTGTGGAAAAAATTCGATGCCAATAAATCCGACCAGACCGATGCTCCAGATAAATAGAATTATACAGGAAATAAATACCGTTTTGCGATTTGACAGCGACCAGCTTAAAAACTTGACGTACAACAGCTCCATCCCCGCCAACACTTTTTCGCCCAAACGATAAAAGACATCCAATATAGATTTCGACGAGTCCGGGTTACGAACTCTCAGGAGTTTCGAGCTCAGCATGGGCACGAGCATAAGAGCGGTAAACAGTGAAGCTACAAGGGCCATGGTGACAATCGCGGCAAACTGGCCGAATATAATCGCCGCTATTCCGCCGACGAACATAATCGGTGCGAAAATCGAAATCGTCGTCAGGGTCGATGCGATTACGGCCACACCGACCTCGTTCGCTCCGAAAACGGCTCCTTCTTTCGCCCGCTCCCCTTTGTCGCGATGGCGATTGATGTTGTCAATAACAACGATAGCATTATCAACCACCAGACCAACGGCAACAGCCAGGCTGGCCAAGGAATCGGTATTAATCGTGTAATCGGCAAGGTACATTAACAGGAAAGTAATTATCAACGATGTTGGAATCGCAGCGGCCACGATAAGACTGGCCCGAAAATCTCTCAGGAAAAAAAGAAGCACAATAAAGACAAAGAAAATGGCCCAAAAAACTGTGTCACGTAAGGTCCCCACCGAAGCCAGAATAAACTCGGAACTGTCCATCACTACCCTGGATTCGACATCGGGTGGCAGATTCTTTTTCAACTGATCAAGCTTTTCGCCAACGGCCCTTGCCACCTCCACCGTGTTTTTGCCACTCTGCTTTTGGATAAATATAGCCATCGCCTTTTGGCCGTTCATGCGCACTTCAAAAGTGCGCTCCTTGAAGAAATCCCTCACATCTGCTACGTCTTTCAACTTTATCGGTATACCATTTCGGCGGGCAATCACTACCTCGGCAACTTCTTCCGGGCTCGAAAATTCCTCGGGCGTACGCAGCAGATAATCCTTGTAGCCGCTTTTTATATTCCCTCCAGGAGTGCTGATATTCTGTGCGGCAAGGGCCTGGTTCAACTGCGTAACAGATAAATCCAAAGCCGTAAGTTTATCCCTGTCGATATCGACTCGGATTTGTCGAATCAGTCCGCCGCCGGCGGTCACCGAAGCAACGCCATCGACCCTTTTTAGCGGATCGACTATCTCGTCATCAACGATATTCTGCAGGTCCGGATAGCTTTCCTCGGCCGTGAAAGCAATAATCGCGATCGGTATCATCGAAAGGTCGAACTTAAAAATAATCGGATTGTCCGCTTCTTCTGGCAGCAGTTCCCTTATCAGGTCGATCCTCTCCCGCACATCGTTAATACTTTCATCTATTTTCTCGCCCCACTCGAACCGCAACGTCACCGTCGAGACCCCCTCCTTCGATACCGAAATCACCTCGTCCACTCCGGAAATCGTGCTCAAAGTATCCTCCATCGGCTCGGTTATGAGTGTTTCTACTTCTTCCGGTCCCGCACCTTCATACCCCGTGATAATTGAAACGGAAGGTATTTCCAGCTCCGGCATCAAATCCAGGCCCAGCATCGACATTGACACCAGCCCCAAAACCACCATGGCGAAAAATATCATCAATGTCGTGACCGGCCTGTTTACGGAAATCTGCGCGAGTTTCATTTGATATCCTCTAACCGAACAATATCGACACCTGTTCCGTCGATTAAAAAATTCATCCCGTTAACCACAAGCGTCTCGCCAGCCTTCAATCCTTCGGTTATCTCATATCTGTCCGCCTGCTTTATACCAACTTCGACAAAACGTTTGCGGGCGATCTTCTCATCACTCGCTTCTTCAATCACATACACATAATGCTTATCGATCTTGCCCCCAAGAACTACGTCCCGAGGAATTACTACCGCGTCGTCCTTCTGATTGGTAACCAGAGTCACTCTCGCAAACATTCCGGGCTTGAGCAGCAGCTTTTCGTTTTTAAGATGTATTTCAACCTGTAACGTATGAGTCTGTGCATCGAGTGCCGGGTGTATCGAATGAACCCTGGCATCGAATTGTCTGTCTGTGAAAGTGTCCACCCTGATTATCGCAGGCATCCCGGCGGAAATCTCCGCCCCGTATCTTTCCGCGACGGCAACGATTACTTTAACAGTCCCCATATCGGCGACGGTAACGATTCTGTCACCCGCATTGACCATGTTGCCCTCGTCGATGTGTTTGGCCGTAACTATTCCGTTAATAGGCGAGACAATTGTAGATTCGCGAAGGTTTAATTTAGCCAGCTCCAGATTGGCTTGGGCCAGCTCCAAACTCGCCGCCGCCAGCTCGGCTGCGGTAACCGCCTTATCTCTGCTTTGCTCGGTGGCCGATCCACTCTCATACAGGGCAGTGACACGTTTCTTTTCACGCTCGGTATCGGTCAGCTCGACTTGCCTGGCCTTAACACTGCTCTCGGCGGCAGCCAGCTGGGCCAGGTAAATATCGTGGTCGATAACAGCAAGCTGCCGGCCTTTTTCGATTGCCACGCCCTCTTCAACCATAAACAGGTCACCACCATCCGAAAGAACACGCAGCGATTCAACTCTGCCCGGTACTTTGGATGCTATATCCACAACCTGCTTTGCCTTTATCCAGCCTGTTAGCTGGATCGTCTCTTCTATCGGGCCTGTGCTTACGATTTCAACCTCGACCGGAACGATTCTCTTCTCCTCTTCGCTCGTAACGGGCTTTTGCTTATATCCGTACCAATATGTAAGAAACACCAGGATTAATGCCGCAAACAGATATAAGATTCTTCTTATAACTTTCATTTTGTCTGCTCCCGTTTTATTCACCAAGTGCTACCGGCGTACTTTCTTCGGCTTTTTCAGATTCACTCTTTGCCTGACCTTCGGGCACGGAAGTTTCAGCAGATGCCACGGTTCCCATCGCTTTTTGGAGATCCAGTTTTGCAATTATATGTGCGTAAATAGCCTGGTAATGGTTTGCCCTCGCCGTCGTTAAAGCAGCCTGAGCATCGATCATTTCAACCTGCGTATTTGTGCCCTCTCTATAGCCGACCTCCGCGAGCCGCAGGCCTTCCTGGGCCCTGGTAAGATTCAGTCGCTGAGATTCGATAAATTCAGCCGTGTTCTCGATGCTGAGTTGAGCTTTAGTCAGTTCAAATAAAGTGGTCTCCTCGGCGTCAATCAAATCTATCTGCCCCTGCTTGAGCCGTGCTTTTTGAGCAACGATTTGGCCCTCACGCACAAATCCGTCAAAAACAGGCACACTCGCCGTCAAGCCCGCCTGCCAGGCGTGGCCCCATTCAATCTCCATCATACTGTGCGGATCTGGTTTGGCCCATGTATTGCTGTAATATCCGCTAACCATAGGATAATACTGGCTCCGGGCGACCTTGAGCAGTTCTTTCTGCATTTTGATATCGAATTCCCGGCCAAGTAAATCGGGCCTGTTTCGATAAGCCGCTTCGACGGCCTGCTCCATCGTTATATTTGAGGGGACATAAAGCAGCTTATCCGAAAGGACAAAGTCGCTGTCCTGTGAAACGCCCATTATCTTGATTAGGCTGGCTTTTGCAACGTTTATCGCATTCTTATTTTGTATATACTCCGCCTGGAAATTGGAAAGCTCCACTTCCGCGCGCAGAACGTCAAAATCAGCAGCAACACCACCCCTCTGTCGTTGCTTGACATTATCAAGATGTGCCTGGGCCGAGCGAACGGCATCAGTGCTTATTTCTAACAGGTGCTGACTTAGCAAAACATCATAATAAGCATGCTCGGCGGCATAAACAACATCCTGAACCGCCGCTCGAACCGTCTCGTCAGTAAGCAGCGTCAACAATTTCGCCGAATTGATTCTTGCCGGTATCGAACCGCCGGCAAAAATCGGCTGGGTGACCATCAAAACCGTAGAGTAGTTGTCCTCGTCGCCAAACCGAATGGTCTCCTTGCCGGTGGGTGTATCAATTTCAAAGGATGTCACCCCATCGAGCCTGGTGTAATCACC
>JAFGPJ010000158.1 GCA_016936275.1 Sedimentisphaerales bacterium | reverse complement strand
GGATTTCCTGAAATGAAATCTTCGTATTCCGTGACCGGCAGTAGACCACCGATGAACATATTGCCCATTAGGCCGGGCGCTACTGACTCACCTGGAACATTCACGGCGAAAATGGCTATATTGCCCTTTTTGTTGATCCCTTTCAAATCGTTGTCGCCGAGTACAGAGCCTAATTTGGAAAATACTGCTGTTTTGGCGTCAAATGATGCCGGTGCAATGTCCTTCAAAAAAGCATTGGCAGAATCCAAAGTGCCTTCAAAATCGTTAATACGGATGCAAAACAGGCTTTTCGCTGGGATTGCTCCAAGCATCTCCCCAGAGCCGCGAGTTCTTGCTACCTGTGCGGCACATACTCCACAGGCAGCAAAAATAGCTACCGTTACTATTAAAATGACATTTCTTAAACTTGTTGACCTGAACATAATTTCTCCTTTCTAAAATTGACCGATTTTTTCTGTTTTTCCGGCTACAATAGTAATAACGCTTAGCCAGCCAAAAATTCATGTTAAATTCACATTATTTTTGAGAATTAGAACAAAATTTCGCTTTTTGTGCGCAAAATGCTAAAAAAGGATACTCCGCAACGAATAATTAACATAATCACTAAAACAAAGCAACACAATTTTCAGCAAAACTTGGGCCTGTTCTTTCAATTTTTCATTTGCTGGTTTATAATTTGGCGACTAAGGATAAGAAAGGAGCAGTATGGCACTTATAGAATGTCCGGATTGTAACAACCAGATATCGGATAGAGCAGTGATGTGCCCGAAGTGCGGATTTCCGATTAGCGGCCGGGGGATGGGCTACGAATATATGTCCGAGGCAACTCTTTTCGGCCTTCCGCTGGTACACATCGCTAATGGTCTCGATCCATCTACAGGAAGACCTCGGATTGCGAAAGGGATTATTGCAATCGGTAATATCGCCGTCGGTGGTCTGGCGGTCGGTGGTTTGTCTTTCGGCGTTATTAGTTTCGGCGGATTGGCGCTGGGTCTGGTTGCGCTTGGAGGGGCGGCTGTCGGATTACTGCTGGCCCTTGGTGGTTTGGCAATCGGTCTTGTCGCGATAGGCGGAGGCGCCATCGGTTATTACGCTCTCGGCGGAGGAGCATTCGGCGTGCATCCACTCGGCGGCAATGCGCAGGACCCTCAAGCCATCGAGTTCTTCAAAAGTTATCTCGGCCCCTGGATCGAACAATTTCAACGAGGCAGAGGGCGTTAGGCGCTACCTTTTACGCTCTACGGCTTATTGCAGATGATGATTCAGTTCTGCTGAACGGTGGTTTCGTACCTTACGCCATCGGGCACGGGCACGGGAACCGCAACTGTAACGCCGTGGTCACCGGAGGTCTTATGTGAAGAATCGACGGCGATAAAGGCCGTGTACGCCGACATCAGGCCGTATTCGAGTGCCACCTGCTTGATTTCACCGGGCAGGTCGGGGTTGGTGTCGTAAGTGGCCCGGCTGCCCAGTGTTTCAATCTTTTTCCTCGCCCATACGCAGGCGATGCCGGAATGTGTGATGGCTAAATCACCGAGGTCGGCGGCGATAGCGATATCCTGAGTCATGTCGCCGACTTTGCCCTTGACGTGGATGGTTGTGCTGCTGTTGGCTTTAAATCTGCCGGTAATTATTACAGGCCGGCCGACGAACAAGTCCGGAATCCGGCTCGGGTACATATCCGTGACCTGCATATTGCCCCAGTCAATCTCGACGTCGGTCAGGGCCGGGTGACTGATACGGTCGTAGAACTTCTCAACAACCTTCCCGGCACTTTCATCCAGGCCGATATAAGCGACGGCGCCTTTGCCGAGCTTGGCCATCCGGTCGAGCAGGTATCGGTTGACGGATGAGCCGACGCCGAAGCTGAAGATTCTGCTGGCGCCGAGCCGTTGATGAATAGCGGCAAGGATTTCTGTCTCATTGCCGATATAGCCGTCGGTCATAAATGAGACTAATCGAAATCGCTGCGGATCGTGCGCGAAGTCCAGTGCCGCCTTGATCCCTTCGATCATCATCGTGCCGCCGCTGCCGCTCAGCGACTCAACATACTCAAGCCCTCTGCGAATATTTTCAGGTGTTGCCGGCAAAGGATTTGGACCAAGCTGGGAAGCGTTGTTAGAAAAGCGGATGACCTGGAACGTATCGTCCGGCTGCAATTTCTTCAGTGCCCTTGTAATCGCCTGCTTGGCCTTGGCTATGGGTTTGCCGCTCATGCTGCCCGAGCAGTCCAGCACAAAAATCATCTCCATCGGGGCGCGTTTTATGTACGAAAGATTCTCAGGCGGATAAAGCATGAGTGTGAAAAACCCGCCCCTTTCATCGCGGTGAGTCACTAAGGCCGACTTTACAGTTTTACCCGCTACTTTATAGCGTAGCACAAAGTCTTTGTTGGGAATGCTGTCGAGGCTGCTGAGCTTGACCGTTCGCTTGTTATGTGACGAAGAGTTGTTAGTTACCACGTGGCTGGTGCACACGACCTCTTCGATTGCCACGCCGGCATCGATATCGACGGCCAGCGAAATATCATGTCCGCTTCGCTCGCCGGGTTTAAGATACTGGACCTCGGTTTTCTGGCCGGAGATCCCTGCCTTGCCGCGGGCAATGGCGCCGACTCCATCGGTGAATCCGGGGGGATTGAATCGAGGCCCGACGACCATTGGGAAAACAAATTCGTACCAGCCGTCCACGTAGGCCAACGTGTTAAAGTATTTGATATTTACGTCGATTTGCTTGCTCGGCTCGATGTTGGCGACCTTCTGCGTGAAGATATTGGGCCGCTCCTGTGTGAGAAGCGAAGCAACGTGCCCCTGTCTCTTAGCCTGCTGATAAATCTGCTCGGCTTCTTTACGCTCGCGAATGATGCCGCGAATTCGTCGCTCGCCGATTGTCATGATGAATTCGTTAATCGCTGCATTCTGAGGCAGTGGAAAGACATAAACGGCCTCGATCTTCTCATCGTACGGATTATGAAACTGCTGTGTGACATCGACTGTTGCTATATAGCCGCTGATTTGCCCTTTCACATCGGTATGTTTGAGTGGCATCGGAATTTCCTTCTCTTCCTTCGGCAGCTTAGCAAGCATCGCACCCGAGCCGGGCGTATCTTCATCGACAGGAACGGCCTGTGTTTCGGCTTTTGCTATCACCCAAATCTCATCCGCTGAGACATTGAGCAATTCGACAGGTATTTGTCTATCCGGCCCGCGCATCGGTCTTGCGTCATAATACAGAGCCTTCCCGGCGGATCGACGATTACCCAATGAAACCGAGGTCGGTTGCTGACCACCTCCATATCCTCCCATGCCGCCCATACCACCAGTCATACCACCGCCACCATAACCACCACTCATTCCGCCGCCATATGTATCGCTTACCTGACCCTCCCATCCATACGTGACGGCCTCATTAAACTCGGTGACATCAAATCCAAATGTCGTACCGTCTGTAACTAACGGTTTATCGCCTAATACGGGGCCCCTGACGGCACTCAAGCTTGAAACGTCCCGGTCTTCGGGTTTTCGATAGTGCTTGACATCCTGTTGATCCACAGGTGGAGTAGGTGCTAAAGCCAGCGGTGTACCAGTAAATTCTGGTTTTTTCAATTCCTCAACATATTTTACTTCGTCTGACTTGACCAAAGTTTGCCGGATACCCAAGCTACTTTTCTCTTCCGATACATTCTGTTGTTGATGAGATAATTCAGTTGATATTTTCGCATGATCTATCGATGTCAAACTTTGCCGGCACCCAACAAAAGAGTAAACCAATACGATTGCTGTCGAGCCAAGAATAATCGATGAGAATAGAATTTTTGTTTTCGCTTTCACTTTTATTCTCCTTTTTCGAATGCGATTTCAGCGGGTATTTCTTTTCCATCCGCGTCACCGGCGACGGCAAGTTTTAATTCATATTCAGGCTCGGCGTCGCCGATGATTTGCAGATGTATTGTTGCGATTTGCGTACGGCCTTTGGGCAAATTGCCGCCTGTTCTGAAAGCAGCGATGATAATGCGGTCTTGGGCCAGTGCTGAGGGATCGTAGTAAGGTGCCTCTTTAAATGCTTGGTGTTGGCCGCCTTCGACGCCGACGATTTTAATCTGGCCGGCAGTGGCTTTAAGCTCGAACTGATAGGCCGCAAGGCTCCTGTTGCCGGAATCGAGATAAATATGCAACGGGGCGAAGCGCACGCCGGGCCGGGCGGTCGAGTAATCCTGATTCGCCAAAACCGGGACTATTACACAAACACTTGTTAGAAAGATTGACGTTATTTTATTCATTGTTAGACTCCCTTATGCAAACGGACGGCGGCAAATGCGACCATATCTACGTCGCTGCGGTCGATCAGGCCGTCGCCGTTAAGATCCCATTCTGTTTCTGTGCGGCCGGCGGTTTCGATCTGCTTTGCCAATTTGAAGGCATCGAGGATGTCCACACGACCGTTTCGGTCGATATCAATGGCCTGCGTTTTGCTGAGTGTTAAGCTATCTGTTGTCTGGTCAGGCTGCTTTGTCAGGTTTAGACTAAAGGCAAAAATAATAACAGCGGCCGCGGCGGCGATTCGCCAGCCCCAGTGGATTCGCAGGCGTCTTGTCTTGCCGGATTGTAAAGGTGCAAAGTGCTTATTGGCCCTGTCCATAACAGCATGGTCCACCTCGGGCGGGATTCCAACCTGCGGCTCAAAAAGGGCATTCAAATCCGCTGATAGCTTCGAAGTAATCTTCAAATCCATATCCTCATCAAAATGTTCTTTTCTTTTAGTCATAAATTGTTGCTCCTATATGTTAAGCAGCCAAACCGACCAAAAGGTTCAAATTTTTTTGAGGATTTTCTGAGAATTTTGAAATTTTATTGTCGGGCAAAGCCATCGCCATCCCGATGAACGACAATCGGTATAAGGCTGTCAAGCACGGCGGGCAAGATGCACGCGTGACGCGCGGGCGGGACGCCCGCGACACGATGGGTGGCAGCCTCAAAGCCGAAGGCTTTGGGGATGGTTGAGAACGACAGACTCTTGTCCGAAGCTTATAAAAGAGTTATATCCGAGTCGCCAGGGCCACTTTGAAAATCGCTCCGGTGGGCTTGGCGCTTACGATTTCCACGAAACCGTTGTGCGCTTCGGCGAATCTTTTCACTAAGGCCAGGCCAAGGCCGGTTCCCGTGGTTTCGCGTGTTGCTTCCGCCGCCGGGCGGTAGAACTGCTCGAATATTTTGTTTCGCTGCCTGTGAGGTACGCCCGGCCCGTGGTCTTCGACCTCAATAACGGTGTAATTCCCTTCAGTTTTAGTTCGCACGATGATAGTCTTGTCTTCGGCATCGCGGGCGTACTTGATTGCGTTGTCCAGCAAATTCACAACAATCTGAGTCACAGCATCGGCGTCAAAAGTCGCCTGCTCGATTTGGCCCGGCTCGGTCTGGATCGAAAAACCTTTCAGCACGGCATACGGTCTCATCATCTCGACCACGTCGGAGACGCACTTGTTGATGTCACCTGCATTGAAGGCATATTTTTTCCGCCCCTTCTGGATGCGTGAGAAGTCCAGCACGTTTTCTATCAGCCGGCTGAGCCTTTCGCTTTCCTGCCTCAGGTTCGAATAATACTCGACGGCCTTGTCCGGCGATTTAACCCAGTTCTTCTCCAGCATCTCGGCATACATTCGAATAGAAGTCAGCGGCGTTCTCAGCTCGTGCGAGACGGCAGAGATAAAATCGTCCTTTTTCTGCGCCAGCCTGATTTGTGCCGCAACGTTCTGCCACAGGCTTGCCAAACCCAGCGTTACGGCGGCAAAAACAATCGCAACAATGCCGAAATACCATAGCCGCAGTCTATGAATTTCCCTGCCGATCCAGCCGGGATCGATTTCCTTGAGATTCAAAACCAAATCACCGAAGCCGAAATTCAGAATAGCGGCGTAGGCGGCATCTTCGTTATAGCCGGCGGTGTTACCCTGCGACAAATCGAAACTCATGCCCTTGCGCACGAATCGCGATGCGGATTCCTCTATCTGCTCGATGAGTTTCTTTTCGTTGAGCTGGAAACCCTGCAGGAAGTGCCTGTCTTCGATTTGTACGTACCGAAGCAGAAACACCTGCCCGCCAAAGACGGATTCTTCTGGTTGAGATGCTGTATCTCCGACGTTAAACTTGCCGGGAACGACCACAGGGAAAAACGGCTCGATGCGCACCTGGACCGTTTCGGTTTGTCCTTCTATCGCAGGTAGTGCTTGTTGTTGCAATTGATCTGCCGCTTGCTCGGACTGGGTTTGTGCTTGCTGGATTTGCTGCTGTGGCTGAGCAGGGACATTCGAAATAATATTCTGCTCGACAACATCACGCCTTTGCCGGAGAACCTGCGCCTTTTGGCCTTTGCTTTGCAGAGACTCGATGGGATAATTTTGAGATAACTTACCCTTCTGAGTTGTCTCTTTGGCGAATTGTTCAGGCTCGATTGTTGCTGGCTCTTTCGGCGGCGAGATATTGTTTCGGTTATAAAGATTCATTTTCAGTGAACCAGGCGTAGTTCCTCGCAGCGCCGGCAAAAGATTGTCCCTTATATTCTGCCTGTTCAAGAGAGCTTCGGCGTAAAGTTCATTATCAGAGTCGTTCAAATCCTGTATTTGATCGACGTTGTCATTCGGCGTGATGACGCTGCCGTCCGGCTCGATCTGGAAGTTGCCGTAGGCCAGACCCTGTTCCAGACGGCCGGCCAGCGGGCTGCGCAGCACGGGTAATTGTGGGCTTGGCCATCCTGTGGACTGCTGATTGGGAGCGACATTCTCCGGTACAAAGTAATATTGATAATCCGTGTAGGGCCGGTTTTGCTCGGTCTTCATGAACTCATCGAGCGTGCGCGTGACATCTTGTCTGATTTGCTCGGCGACGGCGGCGAATTCGCCAAGACGAGCACCTTGCAGCCCCTGCTCCCGAATCCGGATGGAATGGTACCCCAGCCAGGCCAGCCCGCACAGGGCCGCAAGAATAATTATCGATAATATAATAAGCCGTTTATACATTCGCTATCAGTCGATTTCGTATTTATAGCCTGCGCCGCGGACGGTTTTGATAATATCGGGCTCGGCGGCGTCTCGCTCTATCTTGCTCCTGAGCTTGGCGATGTGCATATCGACCGTCCGTGTCCCCAATTCGCTCATCGTCTCGTTCCAGACCGCTTTGTGCAACTCTTCTCTGCCGATGACCCGGTTCGGGTTGGCTGCGAAGAACTGTATTATTGCCGCTTCGCGTTTGCTGATTTCTATTTCCTCTTCCGAGCGTTTTATTTTCAGCCCGGCAATATCGACGTCTAAATCCGCGAACCGAAACGTCTGTCCGACGGCACGTGCCGGGTCCGTTCGGCGAAACACGGCATTGATTCGCGCCAGCAGCTCTTCGAGCGAGAACGGTTTTGTTATGTAATCATCGGCGCCAAGGTTCAAGCCGGTGACTTTTTCCTTCTCCTGTCCCTTGGCGGTCAGCATGATAATCGGAGTATGCAGACCATCGCTGCGCCATTTGGAGCACAGTTGTTCCCCGCTGATTTTGGGCAGCATCAAATCGAGTAAAATCAGATCGAACCGTTTCTCTGTCGTGATGCGCTCGGCTTCGAGCCCGTCGGCGGCTTCGGTCACTTCGAAGTTGTGAAATTCCAAAAAGTCCTTCAGGGCCGAGCGGATTTTCTCTTCGTCTTCAACTACTAATATGGATACTTTTTCTTCCATAGTCACATCTGTTCCTCTTTATATTATAGGCTATTTTGACCTTTGTGTTTTGTAAATGTTTTGTAAAAAAGCATAGCTGCTATTTTACGCCCATTTTACCAATCTCTCAACCTGAACTATCGTATAATTTAAATAGTTCGAGAATCAATTTTAATACCTTTTGATAAGGAGGAAACAAAATGAAGTCAGTAAGCAAGAATCAAAAATTGTTACCCGTGTTTGTATTTCTTCTCGGAATCTGTTTGATGCTTTTCATTCAGAGCGATGCAGCGGCAAATACTTCTGAAGGAGCCTTTGCAAACATGCCTGTTAAAGAGATAACTGTTTTCAAAGACGGGCACGCTTTCGTTCTGCATGAGGGAAAGATGCCGACCGGCAGCGACGGTAATGTCACGATCGATTACCTGCCAAGACCTATCATCGGCACATTCTGGGCCTATTCTGCGGACGCCAGCGCCAAACTTACATGTGTCGTCTCCCACAAACGAATCGTGCCGGTTAAAAGGACCGCTCTGACCATCCCCGAGCTTATCGAAGGAAACATCGGAGCAAAAGTCCGCATTACCGAGGCCGGTCTTGCAGCCTACGAAACAACCATTGTTGGAATTCCGACTCGAAGCACCGAAGAACTCAGCAATTCCGAGCCGCCCGGAAGCCCGGAAAAATTGCCGGAGCGTGGAGACATTGTTCTGCTGAAATTCGAAGGCGGCGTCAAAGCAGTTCCTATCAGCCGGATTCAGGAAGTTACTTTCATCGATGAACCCAGGCTGCAACTGGCCGGCGAGCAGTTCCGGGACATGATGACGCTGAAGCTCGACTGGGGCAAGCGCAAACCTGAAGGAAATGCCGAAGTCGGTATGGTCTATGTCCAGCGGGGAATTCGCTGGATACCCAATTATCGAATCGATATTGACGGCAAGGGCAACGCAACCGTCAAGCTCCAGGCGACGATCGTCAACGAGCTGGCGGACATCGAGGACGTCAAAACCCGCTTGGTGATTGGCGTTCCGAAGTTCGCATTCGCCAGCACAGTTGACCCGATATCACTACAGCAGACGGTGGCACAGCTTTCAAGCCACTTTCGTCCCGACAGCCAAAGCGCCTACGCCTTTTCCAATATGATTATGACTCAGCAGGCCGAGATGTCTGTGCGCCGCGTTGATGTCCCTGATAGCAGTGAAACACTCGACCTCGGTCCTGAAGTTACCAGCTCCGGCAAAAATGAAGACCTGTATATCTTTACGCTGGAGCACGTAACTTTGAAAAAAGGTCAACGGATGGTTGTGCCGATTACCGAGTATGAGCTGAAGTATCGGGACGTTTTCGTGCTGGATTTGCCTTTTGGTCCACCGCCGGAAGTGCGACATAATCTTAACAACCAGCAGCAGGCCCAACTGGCGCAGCTTTACTATTCGCCGAAAGTAATGCACAAAATACGTCTCGATAACGATGCCGAATGCCCGTTGACAACCGCCCCGGCAATGATTCTCCGTCAGGGCCGCATAATCGCACAAGGCATGATGACATACACAGCAGTCGGAGCTTCGAGCGATCTTGAACTGACGGCCGCCGTGGATATATCTATCGAGAAGCTCGATAAGGAAACCGATCGCATTCCAGATGCCGTCAAATGGGATGGCTATTCTTATGCCCGGAGCAATCTGACCGGGACAATCACTTTGACAAATCGTCGCTCCGATACGGTCAGTTTGGAAATCCGCCGGTCCATACTGGGCCAAATTGACAGCGCCAGTCACGAAGGTTTGATCGAGCATCTTGGCAGGCATGAGGGCGGATGGATGGATCCGAACAGCCTGCCTTTCTGGTGGGGCTGGTACAATTGGCCATACTGGTGGTACCATTTCAATGCTGTAGGCCGCGTGAGCTGGGAATGCGAGATCGAGTCCGGAAAGACTGTTGAGCTGGAATATAACTGGCATTACTTCTGGCGTCGTTAAGAGATTGACCCGAACCGCGTGGGCAGGAAACCTGCCCACCCTACAAAACTGGCATTACTTCTGGCGCAGATAAAAAACAAAAACGTATGTGTTTAGTCTTGGAAAGTCATCCCCATCCCGATAACGACAATCGGGATGAGGCTGCCACCCGGTGGAATTAATGCAAAATGGGTGGCAGCCTCAAAGCCGCAGGCTTTGGGGATGGTCGCAAACTATTCTATATAACCTTTTGGAAAGGAGCTCAAAAATGAAGAACCTAACACACACATTTGTATTGGCGGTTGTTCTGATTATCCTTACAGCCTCAGTAGCATCTGCCGAGGTGCCGACAACGACCGGCACAATCTCAAAGGTCACGGTATATCGAGGCCAGGCCCTCGTGACCCGGACGGTCAGCGTTGATTTGCCGCCGGGCGCATCGGAGCTTATCGTGAAAGACCTACCGGCAATGATCGTGCCCGAAAGCATCTATGCCCAGACTTCGGATGATACCAAGGTGCTCAGCGTAAGGTATCGCGAAAAGGCGGTCAGCGAAGACACGCGAGAAGAGGTCAAGCAGCTCGATGCTCAGATTGAGGAGGTGCAGCACCGGCTTAAATACACCGAAAGCGAGCATAAGCATTTTGATATGCAGTGGCAGATGTTCGAGAAGCTCAAAGACTTTACACTTGCCGCGGCAAATAGCGACCTCAACAGAGGGCTTTTGTCGTTCGAGCCTGTGGAAAGTCTGACCGGGCTGATAGAGAGAAAAGGTCTTGAGTACCATAAGCAAAGGATGGAGCTTGAGGACAAGATTGACGGAATAAAAAAAGAGCAGGAGCTGCTCGATCGCAAGCGCAACGAGCTTGTGGCCGGCCAGTCCCGGACCGAGTGGGAAGCCGTTCTGTTTATAAGTAAAAACGGCAGTAAAAAAGTCACCATCGAACTAAGCTACCTTGTCGGCGGCGCTAACTGGCAGCAGCAGTACAATCTGCGTGCAAATCCTGAAAAATCCGACGTCCTTATCGAGTACAACGCCGTGGTGAATCAGACCAGCGGTGAAGACTGGGATGGTGTGGCACTCAGTCTTTCCACCGCCGAGCCGACTATGGTTGCGGCGGCGCCTGTCCTGGAGCCTATGTTTGTGGCTCTCTCGAATCCCGCCCAAACCCAGCAGGCCGTTCCGCCGGCTTTTATCGGGGCCGCCCAGGCCAGACAATTCCAGGAATCTCGAAAAGCCAATATTAAAAAAGGCATAACAGCCAATACCGAGCTAAACGAGCTGGCAATAGACAACCAGGCATTCATCTTCAGGGCCGGTCAGAGAGAGCTGCAGGAATTTCAGCAGCAGATGGCCGAGATTTCCCGCATTGAGGGAATCAGCGTAACGTACGATTTACCTGGCAGATTAACGCTGCCCAGCAGAAGCGACCAGCAGCTTGTCAGCATTGCTTCGATTAGCGCCAGGGCCGACTTTACGCTCATTGCGACGCCGCTGCTGACCGATTATGTCTATCTTCAGGCGGACCTGCTCAACGACAGCCAGACGGTTCTTTTGCCGGGACAAGCCAGTATGTTCCGCGACGGCCAGTTCGTCGGCAGAAGCCGGCTTCCGCAGGTCACCATCGGCGAGACATTCACCGCCGGCTTCGGCATAGATTCGCAGGTCCACGTCATTCGTGAGCTCGAAGACAAAAAGACTCGCATCCAGGGCGGGAACCGCATCGATACGTATGACTACCGTATCGCTCTGAGCAACTACAAAAATACGCCCGTCGAGCTGCAGTTGCTGGACCGCCTGCCGCAGGCTGAGGACGCTTCTATCAAGATAGAGCTTGTAAAGACCGAACCCGAATTAAGCTTCGAAAGTGAATATCTGCGCACGGCAAAGAAAAAAGGTATTCTGCGCTGGGACATAAAGCTGCCGCCGAATACTGTCGAGGGAGATGCGACCATTGTAAAGTACAGCTTCACGATGGAGTATGACAGGAACATGCAAATCCAGCCTCGACGATCGGGCGCGCCTCAATAAAACCTGTGGGGTGTGCAAATTCCGTTTTTGCACACGCTGCAATCTCAAAAGAGTTTATGTGAAATGGGTGGCAGCCTCAAAGCCGCAGGCTTTGGGAATGGCCGCGAACGCAAATCGAATTGAAATTCCCGCAGGGGTGGTTCTCGAACCGCCCCTGCTTCGTTTCATTCTACCATCCCGGCGATGGATCCGCCCCGATCCAGTTTAGGGGATCGTTGCCGTAATCGGCGGGTACTTTTCTCGTTATCGATTGACCGTATCCGTCCGTGCCGATAGGCCAGGGATCCTCGCCGAGGGGATGGAAACCGTCGCTGTAATTGACGCGGTCGACGCGGATATAATAACGCTTGTTATCGATTTGGTCGCCCGGTTTGGAGAGCTGGAGTTTCTCTCCTCCATTGTCGAGTCTTCCCGCACCCCATTCAAAGATTTGTACATCCTCCGGTGTGAAGGGCCAGGCCGAATCGAATGCCGTCTTGTTCTTGACCAGCAGCAAGCATTCGCCGGGAGCCATTGTGGTTCCGAGCGGGAAATCGAAAACGATGCCGCCGCCTTCATCGGAAAACCGCCAGGGCACATCGATGAAAAGCTCATTGTCATACTCGGACAATGTTACCGCCGAATCGCTTATGTTCAGCAGCTCGATATACTCCCGGTCCTGGTTGCCCGAGGCGGGATTGTACATAATTTCATTGATGACGACCGGGCCAACTTTGGGATAGGCATTTTCACTGCCCGGAGTGTTGACACTCATTGCTACGAAGTTGTACGTGCCGGTGCTCTTTTGATACCGGCCGAAAGCGATGTCAGTTTCCGAAGCATCGAATTTTTCCTCGTCGCTGTACCCAGTCAACAGGCCATCTTTGCCGGAATGCAGATAGAGCGTCTCGCCGTTCTCGCTGAGGGCGAAAGGTTCATTACAGCCCGGATCGTCAGGGTTGCCGAAATGCAGGTCTTGATAGAAAACAATGTAACCGTACGGCTCGATTATTGTGCCGGCGGCAATTTCGTATTTCATTAAGTCGATGGAGCTGTCGCCGAGGAACCAGCCTCCGATGTTAATCGCGGTATCGGTAGTGTTGTGCAGTTCAATCCAGTCCGGCTCGCCGGCGTGTGAATGAGCTAATAATTCATTAATTACGACCTCGCCGAGGTCTGGGACCTGGCCCGTGTCATCCCAGCCGGGTGAGCCTCCAGCATCGGCGCTGGGACGCCAGCCGCTTTTGTCGTCCCACAAGTTCGGATCGGCAGCGGCCGGGTCCTTTATAGTCAAAGAAAAATCCATGCCGTCGGTAATGTCATACCAGTTATCGTTGTAACTGAAATTATGTATGCTCT
>JAFGPJ010000157.1 GCA_016936275.1 Sedimentisphaerales bacterium | reverse complement strand
TCAGACGATTCGGAAAAATGACATTCCAGTGTCAGATTCTTTTTCACATCAACTGCCTGGTAATATTCTTTCGGAGTTTCTGTTATACCACAATACCAGGGAGTCAAAATACTACAGCATGGCTCAGCCGAGCAACGCCAATAAACACAGCCGATATCTGCAGGCATATTACTCCTAAGCTGGAATACTGCTGCTTCCTGGGTTGCATTATTACATAGCGAACCTTCGCCGTGAAATCGCAATATTGCAACAACGTCTTTGATGGAAAGTTTATGGGCTGGTTTTACGGAATACGGCAGCTTCCGATCCGGTTCCTTTTTAATTTTTTCCTCTATCACCAAACACTGGCCACGCCATTGGCGCTCATCCATTAAGGGTTTTTGAGGTTGGCCGTATGCTTTTGAAAAGTCGAATTCCTCTCCGCCAGCCGGATTGTACCATCCTTTTTTAATCGCGTATTCAATCAGGTCAGGCGAGCAAAGAAAATTTCTCGTGTCTTTAAGGTCCACTTTGTCTATCACATAGATGTTGGGCAGCAGCACAACTCCATCATCTGGCACCCGCTGAGCCACCCAATGCTTGCCCCTACTCATCGATAATAGCCATGCTTCTGTCGAATCGGCAATAACTAGCGTCCGCGAGCTGGGGTAGCCTACCTGCTCAATCAGTTCTCCAGCGACCTGCACACCTTCTCTGGCAGTTTTTGCCCGCTCTGCAATAAGTCGGCGTAGCATATAGCTAATTCCGCCCTTGACTAATTGGCCCTCTTTCTGAAGCTTTTGCAGGTCCTCTGCCCTGTCCGGGCAGCCGTCGCTAACCACGGCAACACCCCATTCGTTCAGGTATCCGTCGCTGAATTGAAGGCCAGGATTTTCAGACCACAAGAAAGCATAACTTTCCTTTACCTGCGGAATTTCAGCCCCACCCAGAAGTCTTACCATCTCTCCGGCCTCATGCTCTATACGCGGAACCTTTCGGAAATTGAGAAAACGCTGCCCATAGTTCTGCTCGTTGTGCCCCAACAGAACAGCACCATCCGTCGAAGCATCCTTACCCACTACGACGGCATAGCAGCCAACTGCGGAAGATGCGAATAATCCCACAGCTAAAATCGCAGCGAAGATAATATGTAAAACCTTGTTCTTACTCATCTTTGTTAGTCTCTACACTCAGAAAAGCGTTCCAATTTCTAAAAATTCAGCACTGCTTATGAATTTTGAAAGGTTATTATACAAACAGAAAGGCATCAGACAAGGATAATCAGGAAAAACAAGTCGCAGTTCAAGAAAAGAGCTGGTTTTAATCAGCGTCGTAGGCTCGCTTGACTTCATCGGCAATAATTTTTATGCCGGCAGTAACTGTCTCTTCATCTTGTGAATAGTTTACACGAATGCACTCGTTTTTGTGCTGCCAGCTTTCTTTAAGTCCCGGGAAAAAATAATGACCCGGGACAATTAAAACTCCTCTTGCCTTGAGGCGTTCGTAAAGTTCGCTGGTCGTAATGGGCAGATTAGGAAACCACAACCATAAAAAGAACGCCCCTTCGGGTTTGTGCACGTGAAAATCGATTCCATCCAATTCCTTATATACCTGCTCCAGAGTTCCCTCAGCTTTTTGCTGATAATACGGTGTGATTACATTGCGGCTGAGATTGATTATCTCGCCGGTCCGGATTAAGTCCATCATTATAGCCGCCCCCATGCCGCCGGGAGCAAGACTCATCACAGCATTCATCCTGGAAACCATTGTAATTACTTCTTCGTTGGCGATAACAATTCCCGTGCGTAGAGCCGGCAGGCCAAACTTGGAAAGGCTCATACAAAAAATCGTATTTTCATTCCAGACTGTTTTGGCTTCTGTAAAGACAATATTCGGAAACGGCATACCATAAGCGTTGTCAATAATTAATGGAATCTTATTCTCCTGAGCAAGCTTACTAAGTTTTTCAACCTCTGCATCCGTCAGAACGTTGCCGGTAGGATTTGTTGGCCTGGAGACACAGATTGCGCCGATATCATTGGTAATGTTAATCTTATCAAAATCAACGTGATATTTGAATATACGGTCGTCTATATGCGCGATTTGAGGCTTGTTGGCTACAAACAAATCATCCTTCAAACCGACATCACAATACCCAATATATTCCGGCGTCAGAGGAAAAAGGATTCTCTTACTTGCCCGCCCCTCAAACTCACCGGCAAAAATATTGAAAAGAATGAAAAATGCAGTCTGGCTGCCATTGGTCAGAGCTATGTTTTCCGGCCCTATGTTCCAGCCAAGCTCGCTACTTAGCAAAGCAGATATTGCCTTGATGAATTCCTGGTTACCACCAGGCGGATCATAATTGCCGATAGTTCGCTCGAAGTCGTCGCTGTTGTGAAGCAATTTCTCCATACTGATTCGAAAATACTCCTGGACTTTTGGTATATGGGCCGGATTTCCTCCGCCAAGCATCAGAATATTCCGGCCTTTAGAATACGCGACGCCCAGGTCTTCCATCAATTGACCTATACCGGATGTTTCTGCAATCTTCTTTCCGAATCTGGATATTTCCATAATTTTTCAGACCTCTACAAAAACACGTGGATTCAAAAAATACAGCCATTTGCAGACAGGTCTTTCTTTCAGAATGGCACAAGCAGCCCTGCTGTAAAGCTCCAACTGCCGACGATAAAGTCCGGCACGTTCTTCGGCCTGCGCTTCCGTTATCTTATCGGTTTTGAAATCTATTACTACCAAACCCTGAGCCGTACAAATCAATAGATCGATGATGCCCTGGACGACAATCGTATCTTCCGCTACAGATGAATTCTCCCATTCGGATGCCGGCAGAGCAAAAGTAAACGGCCATTCACGCCAGATTTTATTGGCCGGCTCGAAAATCAACCTGCCCTGCACGGTTTCAAAAAATGTCAGGATCGATTCAGCGTCAATTTGCCCGGCAACGGTTGGAGCGATTTCTCCATTGACAAGAAGTGCTTCTATCGTTTTCTCAATAGTTTCTATAGTAACTGGGCCGGACAAATCAAGCTTTGAGATAACAAGATGTGTGGCTGTTCCGACAAGCCTGCCATCGGGGAATACATCTGAGTCTGCCTCGGTCGCCATCAAAGCGTGCGGCAGACGGTTCAAAACTCCGGAATAATCAAACTTCATGTATTCATCGTTGCCGTGAGTTAGCTGCGTTACAGAGCTTTTCGCCGGCAGTAGCGCCGAATCCGCAAACCGATATCGCCAGGCCAATGATTTCTTTACCTGTACAAGTAATTGATGCTCTTGCTGCTTTCGGGATCGTGTCTTTGTAGTAACCGGCGGTCGAGCCGACTTGTCGGCCTTGAGTCTCATGACAGATTTGGCCAGTTTTTCCAGATCGGATTGATTGTGAAGCTTAATACTGAATAAATCATCTTCGATAGCCTGCTCGGCCAAACCGGTTTCGAAAGTTTCATGCAGATTCTTTTGACCAGAAAGACCATAGAGAATCCACTCCAGAGAACTTTGGCAACTGAGAAGCTGCCAGTCGGGGACAGGTTTGTCGCCGAAGAAGAAACCATTTGTAATAATCTGGCGACATTTTTTGTGCTTCTCCGAGGTAGTAAGGATAAGCCGCTCTTTCGCCCTCGTCATCGCTACGTAGAGAATCCGCATCTCCTCGGCAAGCCCCATGGATGCCTTTTGCTCTTGAATGACCTGGTGTGCAAGCGAGCTAAGTTTGCTATTCGATTCTGGGTCGATAACTTGCAGACCCAGAGTATCATCTGCGTCAACGAGACAGTCCGCCTGAACATCTCTTTTGTTGAATTTGCTTTCAAGCTCAGCTAAAAAAACAACCGGAAACTCAAGCCCTTTGCTTTTGTGAACGCTTAAAATCCGAACGGCATTTCCCGCCGAAGACTGTGGCTCGGCAGGCGCCCAATCCTGTCCGGCTTCCAGAAGCTTTTCGATGAATTCAACGAATCGAGTCAGTGAAGGAACACCGGCGCTGCTTGCAAAGCCCTCATACTGGATTGCCCTGTCATGTAGCTTGAGAAGATTTGCTCTACGTGCCTGGCCGTTAGGCAGAGCCGTGACAAACGATAAAAAGTCGGTTTCGCGATATATTTGCCAGATCAAATCCGCCAGTTTTCCCCTTCTGGCTATTGTTCGCCATTGTTCAATCCGTGCGAGTACTTTATCGAGCCTGCCGGCCAGCTCTGCGCCCTTGCCATTACGACAATATTCGGGCACAAGTTCATAATAGCTTCTGTGTCGCTGCTGTGCCTGGTTATGTAGTTTTATTTTTGCAAGCTCTGTGTCACTAACTTTAAAAATCGGGCTTCGCAGAACCGCTGCCAATTCTATGTCCTGCTGTGGATTATTCAGCACTTTTAACAGAGCAACAAGGTCATTGATTTCGGTGGCCTCGAAATATCCCGCAGTGGCCTGGCAGCTCACCGGCACGCCTGCCAGCCGGAATATTTCGACGTAATCATTCGCCTTTTTTGCCAAGGAGCGCATCAAAACGACTATGTCGCGATATTCGACGTCACGAAGCATGCCCTGCTGCTCATCATACACCTGAAACTCTGCTTTGCCCGTATCGGCCCCTACCATCTGTCTGATTCGCCGGGCAATCACTGAAGCTTGTGACTGCCGTGGCGTGACAAGATCAGAATTTTCATCTTCGGATTCACCGTCCCGTTGGTCTTGTGAATCTCCGCTTCTGCCAACTTTTTCAAGTATATGGAACTCGATAATATTTTTCCCGCTGTCCGACATCTTATGTTTGGACTTATCTTCCGGAGCAGGTCTCAATCTGGAAGACTCGTCATAGTCAATCTTAGTAAAGGATTCTGTCATTATGCGAGAAAAAATCTCGTTCACAAAATCGAGTATTCTTTTAGTTGAACGGAAATTTACATTAAGATCGACACGTAAACCAATCGCAGCAGTCCCCGGCTCGGAGCAAGCCTGCTTTACCTGTTCGAGGAATATGTCCGGCATCGCCCCACGAAATGCGTAAATACTTTGTTTACCGTCACCGACTCCGAGGATATTGCCGCCAGGGCTAAGCATTTCGAGTATCCGCTGCTGGACAGCATTTATGTCCTGATACTCGTCAACCGAGATATGTTTGTATTTTTTCCGAAGCGATAATGCCGTTTGCGAAGGAATGGGTTTATCCTCCGAAAAAGCCTCATCAGCAAGAAGCCTAAGTGCATAATGTTCGAGGTCGGCAAAATCCAGGCAGTTGACGGCTTGCTTGGCCTTAGCATACATTTGATCAAATTTCTTAACAAGCTCGACCAGCACACCCGTCTGCGAGCCAACCAGATTGCCAAGTCTTTCATGATAACCGGGATTTATGATTGCAAGCTGAGAGAGCTCTGCGAACTCACCCACCGCATTCCTT
>JAFGPJ010000156.1 GCA_016936275.1 Sedimentisphaerales bacterium | reverse complement strand
TATGCCGTAGTGGGTGCGGTTCTCGATGATCACGATGGGGCCTCTCGCGGCTCGGCATATATATTCAGGCGCGACGGTTCGAACTGGATCCAGCAGGCCAAAATTGTTGCCGGGGATGGACAGGCCGGGGATGAATTTGGTGGATCAGTTTCAATCAATGGAAACTATGCTGTAATTGGAGCAATCGGGAATGACGATGCCGGCGAGGATGCCGGAGCAGCGTATATCTTTATTAGAAGCGGCAACGATTGGGCCCAGCAGGCCAGGCTGATTCCGTCGGATGGGGCCGCCGGGGATCAGTTCGGCAATTCAGTTTCGATCTATGATGGCTATGCAGTAGTAGCGGCACATCTTGATGCCGACAATGGGGCCGAATCCGGCTCTGCATATATATTCGAGCGAGAAGGTCAAAGTTGGGCCCAGCAGGCCAAACTGACCGCTCCCGATGGAAACTCGAATGATTTCTTCGGCCAGGATGTTTCCATCGACGGCAGCTATGTCATTGTTGGCGCACCTTACAATGATGATAATGGGTACAATTCGGGTTCGGTATATATATTCAGGCGTGTCGGCGCGACCTGGATGCCGTAAACAATGCTGTTGTATAGAATCATTGGCTTGCAAAGCATAATTTTATCTCACAAGATCAAAATTTTACAGCTGCTGATGGTCTAAGCATGACTTTTTTGGAAAAATCCTTTCCATTCGCCCCGGAATTATTGTATTATCGTTTGCTTTATTGGAAATTGAAAATTAGCTTTATGGAGGCTTAAAAGTGGTTAATACGGGCGATATACGGAATATTGTACTTTTAGGGCACGGCGGCAGCGGGAAAACGTCTCTTGCCGAGGCGATGCTGCATAAAACAGGTGCGACAAACCGGCTTGGAAGCGTGGACGACAAGACGAGCATCTGCGACTTCTACGATGAGGAAAAAGAACACCAGCATTCGATACAATCGGCCCTGGTTCACGCCGAGCACGCGGGTAAGCTGATAAATATCATAGATACGCCGGGCTATCCGGATTTTGTCGGCCCGTCGATAAAAGCGATATCGGCGGCCGAGACGGCCGTACTGGTCATTAGTGCCGCTGCCGGTATTGAGACCAACACCCGGAAAATGGCTGAATTGACCGCCGGGGTTGGTATGCCTCGGATTATTGTCATCAATAAAATGGATGCCGAGAATGTGGTTTTTGCCGAGTTGATAAAAAATATTCAGGAAACTATTGGTCCGCAATGCCGCTGTGCGAATCTACCCGCCGCGGACAAGGCGTCCGTTATCGACTGCATCGAAAACGACAGCGGCGAATCGCCCCTGATGGACGTTGCCGAGGCCCATACCGAACTGATTGAAAGTGTAATCGAAGCCGATGATGGGCTGATGGAGAGCTACCTTGGAGGCGAGGAAATTTCAGCCGGGAAAATCGCCTCGGTTTTTGTGGAGGCGTTGAAGGCCGGAACGCTCATCCCGATTGTTTTCACCGATGCACGCCGGGAAGTGGGGATTCAGGAACTTCTGGATATTATCGTAAAATATACTCCGTCGCCTCTCCAGGCCGGGGCTGCTCAGCTTAAGGACGGCGAAAACGTTACGGAGCTCAAAGCCGATGCCGCCGGTCCGCTGGCGGGCGTGGTCTTTCGTGTGGGATTCGATCCGCGGTCGAATATGAAGTATTCTTCTATTCGAATCTTCAGCGGCACGATCAAGTCGGACACGAACATGATGCGCAACGATGAGAAGAAGGGCATTCGTCCGGGCCATATCCTCAAATCGCAGGGCGGGGATAATAATCCCGTCGATGCGGGCATCGCCGGTGACATTATAACTCTGGCCAAGATCGAGGAGCTCAGAATCGGCGACCTTGTGCACGACGGCAAAGTGGCCGGCAGGATTGAGCTGCCGGACGTGCCGGAGCCGATGTTCTCGCTGGCGCTCGAGCCGGCCACGAGAGGGGACGAGCAGAAAATCAGCTCCGCTCTTGAAAAATTGTGCGAGGCTGATCCGTGTTTTAAGGTCACGCGTGACCAGCAGACCAAAGAGCTGGTCGCCAACGGGCTCGGCGACCTGCATCTGCGATTGGTGCTGGAGAAGATGAAGAACCAGTTCAAGCTTTCGATTATTACCAAAGAGCCTAAGATTCCTTACCGCGAGACGATTACCGCCAAGGCCGAAGGTCACTACCGGCATAAAAAGCAGACCGGCGGCGCCGGACAGTTCGGCGAGGTTTACCTTCGCGTCGAGCCGGCCGAGCGCAACTCGGATCCGCCGCTGCAGTTTAGCTGGGACATCTACGGCGGCACGATACCCGGCCAGTATGAGCCGGCCGTATTGAAGGGCATTAACGAAATCATGCAGAACGGCATTGTCGCGGGCTTCCCAATGCAGGACATCGCCGTTTCCATCTACGACGGCAAATATCACCCGGTCGATTCGAAAGAGGTTGCGTTCCGTGCCGCGGGCAAGGGTGCATTCGTCGATGCGCTGCAGAAGGCCAAGGCCGTCCTGCTCGAACCGATTGTCAATATGGAAGTCACCATCCCTGCCGAGAATGTGGGCGATATCACTGGCGATCTGGCCTCCAAGCGAGGCAGAGTGCAGGGGCAGGATATGTTAGCGGGCAATTTCATCGTCATCAAGGCGCAGGTTCCGCTCTCGGAGGTCACGCAGTATAACAGCCAGCTCAAAAGCGTGACCGGCGGCCGGGGAAGCTACTCGATGACGCTCAGCCATTACGAGCTGGTGCCGCCCAACGTCCAGCAGCAGATCGTTGCCCAGTACGCGAAGAAGAAAGAGGAAGATTAAGCTCGCAAAACTTTTGGTGCCTGTCTATTCTCATGGCGTGGTTCATGCTTTGCATGTCTCTGTTTGATCGGGAGATGATTAATGTGTCGTCTAAGATACTGATCGAAGTTTGTTGTGGTTCAGTGGATGGTGCTGTTGAATCAATAAACTCATTATAGTCTGACTGTGAAAGATATCCGTCAAATTGTTGTCGGATGCATTTGTTTCTCCCTCGTATCTTTAACATTACGAATCTATAATGTTTGTGATAAAATCAGTTCAATCGAATGCTTTTATCATTATTGGAATGCGAAGTGATAAAAAGCAGAAGCGATGATGGAAGGAGCATGATAATGTTATATAGATATATTGAGTGTAATTATGGCTTGATAGTCATGGTGATCCCGGTAGTGCTTTCGCTTTTCCTTTTGGATGGATGTGGCTCGAAGGGGACACACACAATCGGAAGCGGTATAACTCCTAAAACCGGCCAAATATCAAAGCAGGAACTTGGGGAACAGCTTGATAAATTCCGGGAATTCTACAAGGCCACGCTAAGACAGGTTGCGATCGATCTAAACGAGCGCTTACCCAGCACGAGAACGGAAAAGACGACCCTGCAGATGAGGGCGCGGATGGTTCAGGGGCTCAATGCAATGCTGGCCAATGACGACTCGATCGTGGCATTCGTTGAAACGTGGGCTTTGTGCACAAGGTTCAGGATGTATATCGAGGAAGGCGAGGGCAGCGCACTGTTTGGAGATGCGCATGGTATCGCGCTGGCCGGCTCCAAACGCCTGGAAGCGGAAATCCAGCGTATCGGAATTATTTTTCTCGAGGATGACGTTTTCGAGAGGACCAGCAAAAACGTGGTCGAGTTTGCCCACAACAATCCCATCAGAGGCACGTTTTCGAATGTAATCGTATATGCGACAGAGGTGCAGACGGGCCAGCCGAATCCCTTTTTAAGCGTGCTGAAGATTCCGATGACGCCGTTCCGGGCGATGGAAGGAGTGGATAGGACGGCCTCGGCGATACATCATTTCAGCGATACGGCCGCGCGTTTTTCCGATATAGTTGCCGAGTTGCCCGAGTCCTCGCGGTGGCAGTTGCAGTTGCTGCTGTTCGACCTCGAAGAGACAAACATGACCAAATCCTTCCTGAAAAGTTTGTCGCAGCTTTCTGAAAGCAGCGTTCGCCTGGAAAAATCGGTTGAAGAGTTGCCGGAGCAGCTTCGCGAGCAATTGACACAGTTTGTCGAAGATATTGACAAAAAACAGGCCAATTTTCAGCAAACACTCCAACAGGCCGAGAAAACATCCCTTGCCTTGAATGATACCCTTGAGAAGCTCGACAAGACCGCCGGCTCGTTTAATGCCGTGGCGAAGGATGTTACCGAAACGGCTCAGGCGTGGGAGAACGCCGCTAAAGCCACGGGCGAGGTTGTGGATGAATTCAGCAAAATCAGACCTTCGCCGCCGAAAGAGAAATCTTCGTTCGATATCAAAGATTATCGCGACACGGCGGAGCAGACTTCTCAGGCGGCAAGCGACATCAAATCGCTTTTGGCCGAAGTCGAAGATTTATTGGAGTCCGGCCGTTACAACTCTGTGATGAATGGCCTTCTTATACGTGCCGCAGGGTTGGTCCTATTGATATTCGTTTTAGCGGTGCTCTATCGGATTATCTCTGTTCGCCTGATGATAGCAAAAGGCCGCAAGGCTGCTTGATTTACGAATTTCATCTATAACGTCTAGCCGGGCTTTTCCAGTGCTTTTTTGAGGTTCCAGCCTTCTTCTTTAATATGTTGCTGGGTTGCCTCGATTTTATGTTCATGTTTTTTGTGTAGTCTGACAAACAGCCAGCGAGGAATCCTGAGACCACCTGTAGCGGTGAAAATGCAACTGTCCCGGCCCTTCGGCTCGATGATAAACTTATTGCCCGGAGCTATAATTGACAGTGGAAACAAAGGCCTGTATTCAATCAATCTATTCGGCACAATCTTTGTAATGCGAAATTTGAGCTTATGCAAATCGCCATGAAGATATTCTTAGGCATAGAGAATTGAGCCTTCCTGCAAAGCTTCGCCCTTAATCCAGCGAATGTCCACATGGTCGGGGTGCCATGCTCGGTAAGATTCTTTATCTTTCATACGCTGGGTGAGCCACTGGAAAACTTTTTCCGGTGATGCTTTGACTTCTATTGAATCTTTAAGAGTTATCATTTTTCAATCTGATTCTATATCTTTATAACAACTTCATAGAAGTCAAAGCAGGGTTGTCTTTATTTTTACCATGATTCCTATTTCAACTGCATCCAGAGATAGGTATAGGTGAGGGCATCTTTTAGTGCTCTTTGCCGGTTTGTCACCGCCGCGGCGTGGCCGCCCTCTGTGTTTTCGTAGTAATAGACTTTATGCCCCATGTCTTCCATTTTAGCCACCATTTTTCGTGCATGTCCTGGATGTACCCTGTCATCTTTTGTGGAGGTGTAAAAGAATACCCGCGGATATTCCTTATCAGGTGACACATTTTGGTATGGCGAGTATTTCTTAATATAGGCCCATTCCTCGGGAATATCAGGATTGCCGTATTCAGCCATCCAACTGGCACCGGCCAAAAGCTTGTTATAGCGCTTCATGTCCAGCAGCGGGACCTGGCAGACCACGGCATTAAACAAGTCCGGCCGTTGGGTGAATACGGCGCCTACCAATAGTCCGCCGTTGGAACCGCCCATGATGCCCAAATGTCTCGGCGAAGTAATCTTGCGTTTGATCAAATCTTCGGCAACAGCAATAAAATCGTCATAGCAGCGCTGGCGGTTTTCCTTCAACGCGGATTTATGCCATTTGGGACCGAATTCTCCTCCTCCGCGTATGTTGGCCAGGGCGTAAACACCTCCTCTTTCCAGCCATGCTTTACCTAAAATGCTCGAATAAGAGGGAAGCTCAGAAATCTCAAAGCCGCCATAGCCATACAGCAGGGTTGGGTTGGAGCCGTTGGACTTCATCCCATCCGGCTTAACGAGAAAATAGGGTATGCGTGTGCCGTCCTTTGAAATAGCTTCAAGCTGTTTGACCTGAAGGTGGTTACTGTCAAAAAAAGCAGGCAGGCTTTTAGCCTTCGACCTCTCCTGCTCATCCGACACATAATACAGACTACTCGGCGTTAGAAAATCCTCGTAGTTGAGAAAATATTGGTCCGACTGCTCATCCGGAGAAACAACGTGAAAAGCCCCCAAACCCGGTGCATTGACCTTCTCCTTTTGCCAAATACCATCTTCAAATCGGTACTTGTACAGCTCGGTTCTGACATTATTCAGCATATTTACGAGCAGCAGATTCTTTGTATCGGAAAAACCAACGACGTTCAATCGCTCGTCAGGCTCTGCAATGACAGTGAATTTACGGTCGCCCTGAAGATATTTATCATAATCGATGCTTATTAACGAACCCTGCTTGTATGTTTGTTCCTCTGTCTGCCAGTCCGACTTGAGCCGCACGAGCATTTGATTTTTGAAGAATCCACCCAATCTTGCATCATCAGGGATATCTATTTTCAGGGGCTTACCATCTTCAATCACATAAGTGTGTGATGTGTAAAAGGTTATTCCGCGATGAATAATATCGTATTGTCTTTCCGGCGTATTAATCACGCCGCACCCTGCGGCAACATCTGTTTTTTCCCCTTCGAAAATGGTTTTGGCTTCGCTTAAAGGCGTGCCTCGTTTCCATATTTTGGCGATGCGGGGGTAACCTGAATCGGTCAGGCTTGCCTGGCCAAAGTCGGTTTGGACGTAAACGGTATCCCGGTCTTTCCAGGAAACAGAACCTTTTGCCTCGGGCAGATAGAAACCGTCTTTTACGAATTCTTTAGAGTCAGCATCGAATTCACGTGCCACGGTTGCGTCGCCGCCCCCGCGCGAGAGGTAGACTATATAACGAGTGTAATCCGGATATAAACCCTGGGCTCCCTTATAAACCCATTTTTCACCTTCCTGCTCGCAGAGTTTGTCGATGTCCAGCAGAATATCCCATTCCGACGATGGTTTAAGATATTCGGCCACCATTGTACGACGCCAGATGCCTCGTTCATTTTTTTCATCTTTCCAGAAGTTATAGACGTATTTGCCGAGAATATGAGGATAGGCGATTCGCTCGTCGGAATTCAAGATTTCCAGCGCCTTTTCATAAGTATCCTCAAATCCCGGTTGAGCTTTCAAGACGGCAAGCGTAGCTTCGTTCTGGCCCTCGACCCAGCTCAAAGCTTTTTCCCCTTCGATTTCCTCCAGCCATAG
>JAFGPJ010000155.1 GCA_016936275.1 Sedimentisphaerales bacterium | reverse complement strand
CCAGTGTATATTACAGCAATCAATGGAATAAATACTGGAAATCAAAACAAAAAGCCGCATGATCGCCAGAAAAAAATCTCGCACACCCAAGGGACTATCCTCAGGAAATTAGTTGGCAAACGGCTTATATTTTCTATACTTGTGGCGGGCAATGGAAGCTCGCCAACGAACAGAGGGTTGTTTGTAAGGAGATATCCTATGAAAGGATTAATATTCGGATTGATTATCGCTGCGATTGGCTTTTCGCTCATGGCCTTTTCTTATTTTAATTATCAGTATGATCCCGGCTCCAGCCTGTGGAAAGACGCATTCATGTATATAGGTAAAGGGCAGCCGCCTTCGGAGTCGAGAGAATTTGAATATGCTACCAGGCCGATACGCTTGTTGCCGATACCCCGACGAGCAGAGAATTTCGTTCCGCTTGCTAAGAGTTTCAGTCCGCAGGTTGAGAAATCATATAGATTTTCTTTTCAGGAAAAAGTTGTTCTTTATACGAGCCTGTCGGCCGATTTCAGCGAGAATGAACTTGAATGGGGCCGACTGCCTTTGCCCGATGCCGATGAAGCGGTGGCCGGTTTTTATGCAGGCCATAAGGACAAAATCCTGCTTAACGGCCGTTCATTCAAAGTGGTTGGGCAATTCAGTAAGACGATCCGTCTTTTTGTGGACAGTTATCTTGTTTGTGATAATGACACAGGAAGGGAATTATTCGATCCAAACGACTCGTCTGTCCAGCAGGCGCATATCCTTCGATTGCCGCCAGAACAATTAACTGATTTGCAGATGCAGGAGCGTCTTGAAAAAGCATTTCCAAAATCAGAGTTTGTGCCATACAAGCCGGTCATCCGGGTACCGTCGGGTTCCTTTTACCTCTATATTGTGGGGATGTTTATACTTTTTTTGGGCGGTTTTTGGGTGCTTTATAAGCTCTATTGCCTGCTGTCAGAAAAGCTCAGCAACAGGTGGCTCGTCCCGCCTCTGGCAGAGATTCGCAGGTACAAGTACTTATTTATAGCTCTGCATGTTATTTGTTTTGGGACGGTCATTCTGCTTATGCTTGTTGCCTATCAACTGCCGGAGCTTCAGATTTCTTTGCTGGCGGGGGTAAAATCCCAGGTGGCCGGAGGTTACGGGCCGCTTGGTGTGGCAGGCAAAGCTTATATGAGCAAGAACATCCCACTGGCGGCGGTGACCACAGTTGTGATTAATTTTTTCATAGGTTCGCTTGCTGTTATCACACTGCCGTCATTGATTTTGCCGGGTGCGGGCATTTTAGTTCTCGGTTTCAGGTCTTTATTATGGGGGCTGCTGCTTGCGCCAAGTTTTGCTGACCTTTCCGGGGCGATGATTCCGCACAGTTTAACGTTGCTTCTCGAAGGTGAAGCTTACATTGTAGCAGGATTCTTCGCTCTTCTGGTTCCGATATATCTTCTTCGCAAAACCGAGGGGCCTGGCCTGGTAAACAGATATGGCAGAGCACTGCTGATGAATGTCAGGAGTAACTTGCTGGTGGCTATCATCCTGGTGATTGCGGCGATTTATGAGGCAATTGAGGTGATTATGGCTATGAAATGAGTCGGGCCTGTGGAAATTAGCCGGTGAGCAGCTCGAATTCCTCGGGGCTTAGGGATTGGCGTAATTTCTGCAGGGCAATGAGTTCGATCTGGCGGATTCGTTCTTTGCTCAGATTGAGTTCACTGCCGATTTGTACTAAGGTTTTTGTTTCCTTTTTTACAGGAGGGCCGACAAGACCGAAACGATTCATTATTACATACTGCTCGCGTTCGGTTAGGTTTTCTTTTATGACCTGTGCGAGGCTGTGATGAGCCCGTTCGATAGCGGCAAAATCCACCACGTCTTCGGTTTTCATTTCGCGATGGATGCTTGCCAGCGAGGCTTTGGTGGCTTTGTCGAGCTGGCCGAGATGGTCGGGAATTTTGCGGGCGTAGTCTTTGGCTATGGCCCAGGAGGCGAAAGTGGAAAATCGAAAGCCCCTGCTGTAGTCGAATTTTTCGACCGCGTTCATCAGCGAAATATTGCCATCGCTGACCAGATCGAGCAGGTTTGCTCCGCTGAGGGTATGTTTGCGGGCGATGTTGACGACGAGCCGGAGGTTTGCTTCGATTATTTGTCTTTTAATCTCATCGGACTGGGCCAAATAAGATTCTATGCTCTTTAACATGATGCCCGAAACATTAGACAATTTAATGCCGTCACGGAGCTGGCAGGCCAGAAATTTCAGATAATTGTATCGGCGGAACAGCTCGAGCTCCTCTTCTCTGTTGAGCACGGGCGCGTCTGTTAGTGTGCGTAGATATTCAGACAGTGAGCTGCCGGTCAGTTTGATCGGCTCGACATTTTCGAGAACTGATTGCTCGGATTTCTTGATCGGCTTAGCCAGAATCCGCTCTTTGACATCTGGTTCGGTGAATTCATCGCTCGGGACGAATTCGATTTTCCTGCCTAACAGAGCCTTTGCTCTGCGTCGATTGATAATGCGATATATCGAGCTTCTGTTACGTTCGAAACGTGCCATCAGCTCTTTGATGCTGCAGCCCTGTTTGTACAGCCGATAGATTTCCGCTGACTGGGCGGGGGTAATTACGCCGGCCGACTTTTTGGAAATTGGTTTGTCCGGATGCTCGTTTTCATAATTCAGCAAGGTGTATCTTATGGTTTCGTGGCACTTGCTGGTTTTGGTGCTGATTTTGTCTATTATCCGGTGACGTGACAGATTTGTGCCGGTGGCAAGCTTGACGGCCTGCTTTACAATCTGCTGTTTTTGCCGGTCTGTCAGTCGTGAGAAATTTTTTGCTTTGCCGGCAAGTTCCGGATGTGTAGCAAAGAATTCATCGACGGTTGACTGTAGAAAGCCGAGGCGCCTTATGCCGTCATCGAAAATGTATTTTCGCCCGATCAGTCCCTGCTTTCGCCAGCGATAAATCGTTTTGGTTGAAACGCCTGCTGTTTTGGCCAGCTCTTTGATAGAATGGATTTTCTCGCTTTGTTCGGTGACAGGACGGGCGAGCTTGCCGCTCAGCTTGAAAATGAAGATTCTCAGGTCTTCCAGCAGCTCGTCGCCCTTTATAAGCTCGTTTTCGATTTCGCTTTTCGGCTGGAAGCCCGTGATCCGAAAGCAGACAAACTCGTATGGGTATTCCTTGTCTTTGTCGATGATGGCAAAAAGCTTCTCAGCGGCATCGAGCTGTTTCCGCCGTTTCTTCTCCGGTGTGAATCGAAGCTGCATTAACAATTGCGCCAAATTGTGACTCTTAATAGGTCGCATAATCGAGTTTCGATTTTACCAGAATCGGGCGCAAAAAAACAGCCGAACAATCGGCTGCTTTAGAGTTTTATTATGGATCCGAAAACTTCACACAAAAATGTGAAACAAAAACCTGGGAATTATGTCCGGCAAATTCTCCTTGTTGCCTTATATTTGCTAATACTCTTGTGCGCTGTTTCAGGCAACGAGGCTCTTGGCAAGATCGACGGCAGAGGCAGCATCAGGCGCATAACCATCGGCGCCGATCCTGTCGGCATAATCCTGGGTTACCGGTGCGCCACCTATCATCACTTTGACGGGAATTCCAGCGTCTTTCAGCGCCTTAATGGTTCTTTCCATGCCGGGCATCGTCGTCGTCAGGAGTGCGCTGATGCCAATCAAGTGGGCTTTCGCGGATTTGACATGCTCGACGAACTTTTCAGGTCCGACGTCAACACCCAGGTCTATGACCTCGAAGCCAGCCCCTTTGAGCATCATGGCGACCAGATTTTTGCCTATATCGTGCAAATCACCCTGAACGGTGCCGATCAGCAGTTTTCCGACCGGCTCGACGCCGGCTTT
>JAFGPJ010000154.1 GCA_016936275.1 Sedimentisphaerales bacterium | reverse complement strand
ATGAGACCATATTGACGAGCCGGAGACGGAAACGTGCGGCCATCCAGCGAAGCCCTGCCAGATACCGGCCGGTAAAGTCAGCAAGACCTGCCAAAACCAGCCCAAAGCGAAACAGCTCCAGAAACTGGTCTTTTTACGGAGCACAAACAATACGCCGCCGGCGATTAGAATTGCTATGGCCGAAGCAGGATGTAGAATAAAAATTACCATTTTGCCTATACACCTTTTTTGAGCTCTTGAGCGAGTTTATCAGAAACAATACGGCCAGACAAATAACAAACCGGTCTTTTGGATTTTTGTATCTTATATTAGGTGACGAGAGAATAATCTCGAAAAAATGCTACGAATCAGTAGAATATATTAACGACCCCGAAATACGAATTTTAGGAGTTTGTTTTGCTTCAGGCAGGAATGGATATTGCTACAGGTTTTATTGGCGATAAAAAATGTCTATAATTCGAAGAGAACAGCCGCGAGATTTCCCTGAAATCCATCAGGTAAATGTACGAGCTTTCGGCCGGGAACAAGAGGCTTTGATAGTTGACAAGCTGCGGAAGAACTGCAACAGCATTCTTTCTCTTGTAGCGTTAACCGACGGCAAGGTTGTGGGGCATATCCTGTTCAGTCCGGCAGTAATCGGGTGTAAGCACGGAAGACTTGTGGGGACTGGCCTGGCGCCGCTTGCTGTGCTGCCCTAATACCAGAGAAAAGGTATCGGCACACAACTTATGCAGACGGCAATAGCGCGGATCAAGGAAGGTGGATGCCCCTACATTATTGTGATTGGCCATCCGGAATATTATGCCCGTTTTGGTTTTGAACAGGCCGGCCGGTTCGGAATCAGTAGTGGATGGAATGTGCCGGACGAGGCATTTATGATTCTGAGACTGGACAGAAAAGCTATGAATGGTATAACTGGTGTGGTCAGATATCGGGAAGAATGGGCCGAGGCAATGTAGATATGGTTGGGATTTATATTATAAGGAGCCGGTCATGTATGAATTGCTTATCAGGATTGAGACGATCTGTATGGAAGCCCCCCTGCCAACATTACTTGGCGTTGGGGCAGTAGCGACGGTTGCCGGCCTGCTGCTCTGGCTGGCGGGCACATATTTCAGCTCGGTAATCATCGGAATTCTTGGGGCTGCGGTGGGATCGTTTTGCGGCTTGCTGATTTCTCAATGGTTTGATGTAAGCTCGCTTTTGAGCATGGGTATAGGGGCCGCCGTTTTCTGTGCTGCTGCGGTTCTTCTTCGAAACATCATAATCATCGTGCTCGCTATAATTATTTTCGCCCTGGCGGCAGGGACCACCTATTCGAGCATTATTTTGAGAAATCCTGTCCAGCAGCAGGAAACTGAACCAGACGCTGTGGCGGTCAACTCCTTCAGCCAAATGGATTCAACCATGCGATTGTCCTACGTCGATGAGATTTCGACGGAGCAGGATGGTTTCTTTGAGAAGCTTAAGGCAATGCTTAAGGATACATTGAGTACCATGGGTCCGTTTAAATGGAAGCTTCTGCTGTCCTCACTTGTCGGGGGACTCGGCGGCTTGCTTCTGGTCTGGTTCATCAAGAAGTTTGTAATTGCTTTGTGCTGCAGCGTTGTCGGAGTTCTGCTGGTTCTTGTGGGAGTTGAGAATCTGCTCATGGCGGCCGGCTTTCAGATGTGCAATGCGTTCGGAGAGCGTCGGCTGGCACTATCAGTGACATATTTTTCCATGGTAGGAATTGGTGCCGTAGTGCAGCTCATAATAGCCAGGTCTAAAAAGCCCGAAGAGGCTGAAGCCGAGAGCAATAAGAAAAAGAAGAAGTAAAAATCTAATGGACGAACATCCCAATAATGCTGCCCGGCCAAAGATATGGCTTGATTGTTTCATTCGAGTGATCCAGTACATTTTATATTATGAGAATTACATTCATCTGTCACGGACCATTGGAAAAGTTCGGGATGAGACGAGGTAATTAAGAAAAGTCCAATACGCAACAGGTGCTTGTCACGCATCAGACTTTGGCATCGGCTTCGATGCCGGAGTGTTCTGTCTCAGCAGAGAATGTCGGATTGAGCGGGCCGAGAAAGTCTGCCATTGCTTTTTCGACAAGCAGGACTTTGCTGCGGAATGTTTTGGGGTCTGCCGAAAATGCGGACTCTTCGGATTCAAGTGAAAGCTCACTGGAAGTCCGATTGTTTCGAAGGCGCAGGACAGGTATCATTTTGCTTTCGAGATAGAACGATCTGATGTAATTCTCGACCATATCGAGCATGGTGAATAAGGTATAATTTTTGCACAACCATTTTAACTTGGGCAATGTGCTGCTGAGGTTTACGTAGCACTTGAATTGTCTCAACAAGCTTAACGGCAAATGAGGCTGGGCCGGATCGATTTCACGGGGATGGAGATAAACGATAAGCGGCCGCCCTGCTGCCTGCAATTTGTCTATTCCCCACTTTATCATCAGTTTATTGGCCAGCCTTAAGTACCCACCACCGAATAAATTTGTCCTGTGCCCGAATATTTCGACAATGGACATTGGAATCTCGAGCAGGTGACCGCTCTGTGTCTCGATGAAATATGGCGTCAACGGCGCATCGGCAATTCCACCGTGTCCCCTCGAAGCGGGAAATACGCTTGAATCGTATTGATAGCCCGATTCTTTAATCACTTCAAAAGCCCAGTGAGCCTTCTTTGTAATGCCAAAACCGGGTGCTCGGAATCCCCTGACCTGGTCTCCGATGATATTTTCCAGAATGTCCCTGGCCAGTGTAATATCTTCTCTAAAAGCGTCCGGCCCGACTTCGTAAGCCAGAACATGCGCATAGCCGTGGCTGGCTATTTCGTGGCCGGCGTCACGGCACATACAAACCAAATCCTTGTGCTGCTCGGCAAGCCACCCCAGCCAGAAGAAAGTGACTTTTACTGAGAAAGAATCGAGAACAGCCAGCATCTCTTTAAGATTTCTCTCGATCCGGGATTCGAGAGAAGGCCATTGCTTAATGCCGGGCACAACATGACTGTCTAAAATGTGAAACCAATCCTCAACATCAATAGTCAAACATGAATGTAATTTGCCTTTCGGCCGGTTCTCTGATGCCGGCATGAAATTTTCCTCCATGAAAAAGATAAGAATTGTCCCTTTGACGTATAGCTTCCTGCTATTTTGTCATGTAGCACATCCTGATTATCGATGTCCATTCTTTAGCGTGATAACCGTGATTTCCGGTGGGCAGTAATACCTCATTTTAATCCTTGATGTCCCGATACCGCGTGACGTATAACCAATCATTCCGTGGCAGCTCCATCTGCCTCTTACCATTTTCCTATTTGCCGTCGGGCCGCAGAATATGACAAAACCGCCGGGCAAACATATCTGTCCCCCATGAGTATCACCTGTAAGATATAAGGAATATCCCGCTTCGGCTGATTCTTTATACTTCGCAGGTGAATGGCACAGCATTATTTTAAATGCGTTGTCCCATGAGTTGCTGTCTGTTAATACTATGTCATCTGCCTTGTAGTGGCTCGGGTCGTCCATCCCGGCCAGATATAACTTATCACCTTTCCTTTCAAGGCATATACCTTCATTTATCAGCATTTCCACGCCGTGCCCCTCTAACAGTTCGGCAGTTTTGTAGAGGTCATAATTGCCCAATATCCCAAATACCCTTGATTTGGTCTTGAGCAGTTTTGCTACCTGCTCAATTTGTGTATAAACCTGGTTATTGTTTGCGTTTCGACCGTATGTGTAATCGCCTCCCAGAAAACAGCAGTCGCAATCGATGGTGCCGATTATGTTAAGCACTTTATCGGCAAGTAATTTGGTTCCATCGAAATGCAGGTCGGTTATGAATAAAATGCGTACATCATCAAAACCCTTGGGCAGATTGTCAAAAACAAGCTCTACATTTTCCACCCGGATATCGAGGGCATTTTTCAATCCCGCACTTCTTATGAAACTTACTCTTAACAAAAAATCGAAAACACTCCAATACCAGGAATTTTTTGCCTTTTCCTTACTATCCTGATTTTCAACAAGTAATCTTTTTTTACTAATGGCCCGCATTTATATGTTAAATGTTTATTAACAGGGCATAAATCTTTACACGGTAAGTTGTAACAACTGTTTGCTTGTTAATTATGGCAGACCGCAACTTATATATGGACCAGCCAGCCGTGTGAACCATAGCGGCATCTTTTTCCATCTTTCTACTCGTGCTGCATATTTTGGATTGTCCGGTTTGGCGATGGATAAATCATGACCCGGACGTGTCCAATATTGATATGCTAAAGGAATTTGTTTGGCGCCCCAGCGTTTCTTAAATACATGCTGTCCACTATTCACCGTGCTTCTGCCGAAATCGAACCACCGCGTGCCAGAAGCAGCGAAGTATTTCATCGCTGCCCAGTTCAGAAGATAATTCGGACT
>JAFGPJ010000017.1 GCA_016936275.1 Sedimentisphaerales bacterium | reverse complement strand
CGACACCGGCATTATCCTCCCCGATCCGGAAACCGGGAACCTGAAAGCATATTTCGCCGCTCCCGACGGTACTGTCCGCTCCATCCCTCCGGAGTTCCTCCCTGCGCACGTAACCGCCTTCGCCATGACCGTGCACAAAAGCCAGGGCTCCGAATTCGACAGGGTGCTCATCATGGTTCTGCCGCCGGAGGATACGCTCCTCCTGACAAGGGAACTGATCTATACGGGTATTACGAGAGCACGGCAGGCTGTTACGCTCTGGAGCGATGAAGCTGTTTTTTCGGCAGCGGTAAAGCGCAGGACGGAGCGGAGAAGCGGGTTGAGGGAGATGCTGGTGAACCGTCAATAGACATCCACGTGGAGCGAGACGACAAGGTTGCGAAGTTCTGGCTCGACCCGATTCGTCTCCAGAATAGCGGAGGCTTCAGTCGGTTTGAATTGAAGGGGATTTGAGGTATCATTGAAAAGCTAAGTATTGCAGTATATTGCTCTTGTTACGAGGCATACATTAAAAATTTTGTTGTTTCGCATGACCAGGTCTGAAGCTCAAACCCGTTCTCAACTTATTGACAGTCTGCTGGCACAGTCTGGCTGGGATGTCAAAGACCCCGTGCAGGTTGTTGAAGAGTTTGACATTCTGACAGCTCTTCCCGATGGTGTTGCAGAACCCCGAACACCGTATGAAGGCCATCAGTTCAGCGACTATGTTCTGCTGGGTAAGAATGGCAGGCCGTTGGCTGTTGTCGAAGCCAAGAAAACCAGCAAAGACCCCGCTCTCGGGCGTGAGCAGGCAAAGCAGTATTGTCAGAATATCCTGAATCAACTCGGTGGTGAGTTGCCATTTTGTTTCTATACGAACGGCCTTGATACCTATTTCTGGGATCTGGACAACTACCCACCCCGCAAAGTCGTCGGCTTTCCGACACGTGACGATCTTGAACGGTTTCAATACATCCGGCGCAACCGTAAACCTCTGACCCAGGAGCTTGTCAATACCTCAATTGCCGACCGGGATTACCAGATACGGGCCATCCGTGCCGTGCTCGAAGGTATTGAGCAGAAGAGGCGGGATTTCCTGCTGGTCATGGCCACCGGTACAGGCAAGACACGAACATGCATTGCACTGGTCGATGCGCTCATGCGTGCTGGTTATGCTGAAAAGGTGCTTTTTCTGGTTGACCGGATCGCCCTGCGCGAGCAGGCGTTATCGGCATTCAAGGAGTATCTGCCCAATGAACCGCGCTGGCCGAACGTCGCTGAAAAGCTCATCGCCAAAGACAGGCGCATCTACGTCTCGACCTATCCCTCGATGCTCAACGTCATCCGGGACGAGGCGCAGCACCTTTCACCGCACTTTTTCGATTTTATCGTGGTCGATGAAAGCCACCGATCCATATACAACACCTACAAAGAGGTACTGGACTATTTCAAGACCATCACCATCGGCCTGACCGCAACACCGACTGATATCATTGACCATAACACCTTCCAGCTTTTCCACTGCGAGGACGGCATACCCACGTTTGCCTACACTTTCGAGGAGGCCGTCAACCACGTGCCGCCCTTTCTGAGCAGTTTTCAGGTCATGAAAATCCAGACCCGCTTCCAGATAGAGGGCATCAGCAAGCGCACAATCTCTCTGGAAGACCAGAAAAAGCTGTTGCTGGAAGGTAAGGAGGTAGAAGAGATCAATTTTGAGGGCTCACAACTTGAAAAAGAGGTAATCAATAAGGGCACCAATACCCTCATCGTCAGGGAGTTCATGGAAGAGAGCATCAAAGACTCCAGTGGGGTGATCCCCGGCAAAACCATTTTCTTTTGCACCTCCATAACCCATGCCCGGCGTATCGAAGAAATTTTTGACAAACTCTATCCACAGTACAAGGGCGAGCTGGCGAAAGTGCTGGTGTCCGATGATCCCCGCGTGTACGGCAAGGGCGGCCTGCTCGACCAGTTCACCAACAGTGACATGCCACGCATCGCCATCAGCGTGGACATGCTCGATACCGGTATCGATGTGCGCGAAATCGTCAACCTTGTTTTTGCAAAACCGGTGTACTCATACACAAAGTTCTGGCAGATGATCGGGCGCGGCACCCGTTTGCTTGAAGCCAGAAAGCCAAAACCCTGGTGTGCGGAAAAAGATGTATTCCTGATTCTGGACTGCTGGGACAACTTCGAATACTTCAAGCTGCAACCCAAAGGCAAGGAACTCAAGCATCAGCTTCCGCTACCGGTTCGGCTGGCCGGATTGCGGATCGACAAGATCGAAAAGGCGCTCGACCTCGCAGAAACGCAGATTGCCGAACGTGAAATCGCCAAGTTTCAGCAGCAGATCAGCCAGCTGCCGAAAAGCTCCGTCGTCATCAGGGAAGCAGCCTCCGCACTGGACCGACTCAAAGAGCCGAACTTCTGGATCACCCTTAACCATCAGCGTCTCGAATTCCTGCGAAGCGAAATCAAACCGCTTTTCCGGACCATATCCGAAGCTGATTTCAAGGCCATGCGCTTTGAGCGTGATCTGCTTGAATACTCGTTTGCCAAATTGAGCGAGGAGTCGGAAAAGGCAGAAATCCTTAGCGAGGGCATTGTCGAACAAATCAGTGAGCTGCCGCTATCGATCAACTTCGTCAAGGCTGAAGAAGGTCTGATCCGCTCCGCCCAGACCAATCACTTCTGGGCCCAAAATGAAACCATTGCACTTGAAAATACCCTCGACGAGCTGAACGCCCGCCTTGGACCGCTCATGAAATTCCGCGAGCAGGACACAGGCACCGGGCCGGTACATCTTGACCTCACGGACGTACTATTAAACAAAGAGCGTATCGAATTTGGTCCGCAGCACGAATCGGTCAGCATCAGCAGTTACCTCGAAATGGTCGAAGCCATGATTGCCGAACTGACCGAGCACAATCCTGTTTTACAGAAAATCAGGAATGGTGAAGAGGTCTCGCCGGGTGAGGCTACTGAACTCGCTGAGATGCTCCACGCTGAACACCCACACATTACCGAAGAGCTGCTGCGCCAGGCTTACAAAAATCGCAAGGCACATTTCATCCAGTTTATCCGACACATTCTCGGGATCGAAATCCTAAAGAGCTTCCCGGAAACGGTCAGCGAGGCCTTCGATCAGTTTATTCAGCAGCACAGCAACCTGACCAGTCGCCAACTTGACTTTCTGAATCTTCTCAAAGGGTTCATCATCGAACGGGAAAAGGTTGAAAAGAGAGACCTTATCAATGCGCCGTTCACTATCATTCACCCTAAAGGGATTCGCGGCGTCTTCAGCCCTGCGGAGATTAACGAAATATTGCAGCTCACCGAACAACTGGCGGCCTGACGGCGAGCACTAACACCATACTCAAGCAGTTCAATCCATGCTTCAAAACAACCCTGAACTCAAAAGCAAGATCGACCAGCTCTGGAACAAGTTCTGGGCAGGAGGCATTTCTAACCCTCTTACCGCGATAGAACAGATCACCTATTTGCTTTTCATGAAGCGGCTGGACGAGATCGATCAGAATAAACAAGCCGATGCCGAGTGGATGGGGGAGTCATACACTTCCAGATTTGAGGGCATTTGGATTCCGCCTGAACACCGGAAAACCGTTGATGAAGCCGGGGATATCGAAGAAAGAATCAAGCTTAAGCACCAACTCGGTATCGACAAAAACGAGCTGCGTTGGAGTGTATTCAAGTTCTACAGCCCATCAGATCGCATGTTGGAGCATGTTCAGACCAAGGTTTTTCCTTTTCTCAAGGACATGAACGGTACCGAGTCAAACTTCACTCACCACATGAAGAACGCAGTGTTCATCATTCCAAAACCCTCGCTGCTGGTGGAAGCGGTGAAGACCATAGATGAGATTTTCGACATCATGGAGAAGGACTCCGACGAAAAGGGTCATCGTATACAGGATATTCAGGGTGATGTCTATGAAATGCTTCTCTCGGAAATCGCCAGTGCAGGCAAGAACGGCCAGTTCCGCACTCCGCGCCACATCATCAAATTGATGGCCGAACTGGTGAAGCCGCAACTTGGTCACCGCATTGCGGATCCGGCCTGCGGAACATCAGGCTTCCTGCTGGGAGCCTACCAGTACATTGTTACCGATTTGGCAAAAAATGCCGGAGCCAAGGAGTTGCAACCCGACGAGGATGGCTTTGTGCGCACTTCGGTCGCAGCAGGGCTTACCCAAAAGGCCCAGGAAATTTTGCAAAACACTTTATTTGGTTACGACATCGACAGCACGATGGTGCGCCTCGGGTTGATGAACCTGATGATGCACGGCATCGATGAGCCGCGCATTGACTATAAGGACACTCTGAGCAAAAGCTATAACGAGGAGGCCGAGTACGACATTGTGATGGCCAATCCGCCTTTTACCGGCAGCATTGACAAGGGCGACATCAACGAGAACCTTACCCTGTCAACCACCAAAACCGAGCTGCTGTTTGTCGAAAATATTTACCGGTTACTCAAAAAGGGCGGCACCGCCTGTGTCATTGTGCCTCAAGGGGTGCTCTTTGGCTCCGGCAAGGCGTTCAGGAGTCTGCGCCAGATTCTGGGGGATAGTTGCGACCTGAAAGCGGTCGTCACCATGCCAAGTGGCGTCTTCAAACCCTACGCCGGAGTGAGCACGGCAATCCTGCTCTTCACCAAAGTCTATGGGCCAACGGACAACGTCATCAACCCGGCCACCGAGCAGGTGTGGTTTTACGAAATGCAAGCTGATGGCTATTCGCTCGACGACAAACGCAGCAAGCTGGAAGGCTACGGCGATTTGCAGGAGATCGTCGCCCAGTACCACGCAAGAAATCCAGAGACCGACACCGACCGCACGCAGAAATTCTTTTTCGTCCCTTGGGCTGAAATCGCCAGCGACGACAACAACTATGACCTGTCATTTACGCGTTACAAGGAGGATGTGTTTGAAGAGGTTGTCTACGACAAACCCGCCGATATTCTGAAAAGGCTAATCGATGCTGAAGTCGGCGATATTGATGAAACTGATTTTGCCAACGTGCAGCGTGGCATTATACGCGAACTGCTTGATTTGAGGGGGATGATTGGATGAAAAATGAGCCTTTACTCAACGTCGCTCCTTTGTCCGGATCACGTGTTCTGCCGTTTGTGGGTACAAAGCGCTATCTAAGCACTGGTGACCTACAAGAAATGACAACTTCGTTTGTTGACGTCACCTATGCTGGGAAGCCATCACGGGCTGACATTTCCGTTAGAGTTGGAGATGTCCTGTTTGCTCGTATGAAAAGCACGAAAAAGGTTCTTGAAATAGACCATTCTCTTACTGAAATAATTGTGTCTACAGGTTTTGCTGTTCTTCGGCCAACGGATAAGTGCGACGGTAAATTCTTATCAATCTATCTGAGATCAAATGATTTTGAGCGGCAGAAAGAAAAATACTGCTCTGGAGCCATCCAACCGGCCATTACAAATGCAGGCATTAAGAAAATCACAGTACCCCTACCGCCGCTCGATGACCAAAAGCGTATTGCCCATCTGCTCGGCAAAGTCGAATGGCTGATCACCCGGCGCAAACAACACCTACAATTACTCGACGACCTGCTCAAAAGTGTTTTTCTGGAGATGTTCGGCGACCCGGTTCGAAATGAGAAAGGGTGGGACAAACCGGAATTGAAACATTTTGGCAAGATATCGACGGGCAATACCCCTCCGAGAAAAGACCCTTCCAACTATTCGAGTCAACATATTGAATGGATAAAGACAGATAATATTTCAGTTGACTCTGTTTATATAAGCCAAGCAGCCGAATACTTGTCTGATACTGGGGCAACCAAAACGCGAACAGTGACGAAAGGTGCGCTTATGGTGGCCTGCATAGCTGGGAGTGTCGAGTCCATAGGTCGAGCCGCATTGACAGACAGGACTGTTGCCTTTAACCAGCAAATCAACGCCATTCAGCCTAGAACGGATGTTAATCCCTTCTTTTTATATGTTTTGTTCAAGATCTCCAAGGCATACATCCAAAGCCATGCATCAAAAGGGATGAAAAATATTTTGACCAAAGGTGATTTTGAAAAAATTACGATGCTCAAGCCACCAGCCGAGCTTCAAAATCAATTCGCTGCGATTGTCGAAAAGGTCGAAAGCATTAAATCCCGCTACCAGCAAAGCCTGACAGACCTCGAAGAGCTGTATGACGTGTTGTGCCAGAAAGCCTTCAAAGGCGAACTGGATTTATCGCGCGTGCCGCTGCCAACAGAAGACTCTGAAAAAGAAACATTAGAGGAAACGGATATGGATACCATACAATCAGCAGAACCGTTATTTGAATTGCCCGTACCGGTAGACTTTTCCGGGGTGCAATCATCCGAAAATCGAAAGAAGTTACTCAGTGTGTGGCTGACTGCATGGCTCGAACATTTGAGCGAAGCTCCCTTTGCAACACAAACCTTTATGGCTGTTGCCAAGCATAGGTTATCCGAATTGGTGCAGGATGACATACAAGGCTGGGGCGAGGGTGACTATGACGAACTCAAGTCATTGGTATTCAAAGCTCTGGAAGACGGACGTGTGATCCAGACCTACGACGATGCCAACAACATCGTACAGGTCAAAGCTGCGAAAATTGATGCGTTATGAAACTCCTACGCATCAAAATAACTGATCCAAAAGGCTTTCGCAGCCTGCAGACCGGGTTTGAGTATCAGTTTCGCACCGAATGGGATTTGCAGGAGGAAAACGGTTTTGCTCCTTTTGTCTGCGCAGGGCCAAATGGAAGCGGTAAGTCAAACCTTCTGGAGGCACTTGCGGCAATCTTCTACCATCTGGAATGCACGTATCTCGACAATCGACCAAACAGCTTTGATTATGATGAAGATATAAATCCTGATGGATTTCGTGGCGACAGGGCGACTCCGGATGGTTATGAGATCGAATATGTGATTCCTGTAAAAGATGGTTCTGAATTGGCTTATTCAGGAATTGGTGGCAATGCGCACATCAAGATTGTAAAAAATGTAGAAGAAAGTCCGTTGTGGTATCTGGTAAATAATGTCAGTGAGCAAAAGCTCGTCATGACAAAGACTATGGCTCGACAACTGCTTCCAGATTATATCCTCGGTTATTCCTCCGGCGAGAACGAAATCCTCAGTCTGCCGTTTTTCAAGATGCGCTTTGTCCAGTTCGACGAGTACGACCAAGTGCTGAAGCAGCAGCTTCCTTACCCCGGTCGCCCGGAATCGCGGTTGGTCTATCTCGACAGTAGTTTCAGCCAGGCAATCCTGCTCTGTAATCTGCTGTTTCAAGATACCGATGCGCTCACACCTTTCCGCGACGATGTGAAGATTGCGGAACTCAGGGGGTTCCGCATCATCATCCAGCGTAGCATCGAGGTGGAGGAAAGCCAGATCCCCGCCTTCGGCAGTCAGGATGATAACAATCGGGAGTCTATCGAGGAGATCGTCAGACACCACCCGGCCTTGAGCACAATCGAAGACGAGACCCAGAGCAAGCGGTATCGTGTCGATCTTGTGCAACTGCTCGATGGTAACAACACCAGCGACAAGGTCATTCCCCGCCTGATGCGCTGCGCTACCTGTTGGTATCTCGACGAGGCCAACGACACACTTTATCTCGATTATTGGGTCAACGAGTTTACCCGTCAGGCTTTTCGCGAGAACTTCGATTTCGAGGTCAACCGCTCGCCCATCGCCCTGTTCCAGGCCTTCCAGGTGCTCTTGACGTTAAATCTCTATTCAGCCAGTGACCAACTGAAATCGGAGTTGTATCAGTCAGGTAGCCTCTATGTCAATGAGACAGTGCCGATACTTGCATCAGATGAACGGATAATGCGATTCAAACACTTTTGGCTGACTAAAACTGATGTAAGTGAACCGGTTTTACTGAAAAGCCTTTCCGACGGTGAACACCAGTTGTTGCACGCTCTTGGCCTCTGCCTGCTGTTCAGGAATACCCAGAGCCTCTTTCTGCTCGACGAGCCAGAAACTCACTTCAATCCTGACTGGCGTGCTAATTTCATCTCCCGTTTAAGCGAATGTTTCAACGGCAGCGAAGGTCAGGAGATGCTGATAACTACACACACTCCATTTCTGATCTCCGACAGCAAACCCGAAAAGGTTCTGGTGTTCAACAAATCTGATGGCGTGGTTTCGGTGACAAATCCTGAATACAAAACCCTTGGGGCGTCCATCAACAAAATCACGATGGCCACCTTCGGCAAACGGGAAACCATCGGCCTTCGTGCCGAGACAATGCTGAAAATGATTCGACAACGCTTTGAAAAAGGAGAAGACAAGGAACGGCTGATTGCCGAAATCAATCGTCAACTCGGTGACTCGGTAGAAAAAGTTTTGCTCATCAAAACCATCCTTGACAGCATGGAGGAAAAGGGCTGATGCTATTTCCCTACACCTATGTTCCTCATTCGATGGAGAAAATGCAGGAATTCATTGACTTCATCTTTTTCGAGGTGTGGTGCAAAGCACCTGGTAATGAGTACGGCATACACCTTTTTGAGCCATTAGATTCTCTTTATCATATCATAAATGAACTCAACAGAAAGGATTTTTCGGGTAAACTCAAAGATGGTGCCGGGAAGTGGTTTTACGAATCTTTGAATGAAATATTCAACGAGTTCAAAACTCTGAATAGAGCTGAAATTGATGAATATTGCCAATATTATCAAATGAACAACCAGATAGAAGAATTATGCTCAAATAATCATGAAGCCTCTCCAGTTCAATATGCAAACCTTAATTCATCAAAAGATGAGCTGAATAAAAAGTTGGCAGATTTTTTTTCAAAACTTTATTCATCCGGCTTTTTTGAGTTATCTTTTGTAGCAAAAACCTTGGGTTCGAACTTGAGTTCATATTATAATGACTTTGTAAAAGTTAACAATCTAGGATATTGTCCTTTTTGCGGACTTTTGCCAATTGATAGCGAATTTGACCCAACTCGTGAAGCTTTTGATCACTATTTGCCAAAAAGCAAGTATCCATTTAATTCCGTGAACTTGAAAAACCTTGCTCCTTCTTGTTATAAATGTAACTCAAGCAATAAAAAGGATAAAGATCCTCTTCACGATAAAAGTGGAAATCGACGTAAAGCCTTTTACCCTTTTTCAGATAAAAATATTGACTTACAGCTCACTGTTAATATGCTCTCAAATGATTGGGTGAATTTAGCTCCAGATCATTTTCAGATTATTATCTCTTCCTCTTCACATTCTGATGAAGTCGAAACGTGGAATGATCTGTTTCAGATTGGAAAACGTTATAGTGCTAAATGTTGCCATAATACCGGTGGAAAGTATTGGCTTAGCCGTATATTTGAAGAGTCTTTAAATTATAACCTGTCCATAAAAGGAATGCTTGATGCAGAGATAAAAAGTGCTGAGACAGCCCCTTGGATTAATTCACAATTTCTACAAAAAGCCTTTCTCGAAGGATGCGAACGAGTGGGGTTATTTCAAGACCAATTGATCCAATAACTAATAACCGTATCTGGCGGTCAATAGCTAAGACTATGAGTGAAACTTTCAATATTTACTGCGACGAATCATGTCACTTGGAAAATGATCGCCAGAAAGCTATGGTACTGGGTGCGGTCTGGTGCCCGCTGGAAAAAAGTCGGGAGATTGCCGTCAGGTTACGAGAGATAAAGCAGAAGCACGGACTTTCCCCATTTTTCGAAACGAAGTGGGTCAAGGTATCGCCAGCCAAACAGGAGTTCTATCTGGACTTTGTCGATTATTTTTTCGACGATGATGACTTGCATTTCAGAGCGTTGATCGTTCCTGACAAGTCGCTTCTGCGCCACGATGCATTTCCCGGTCAGGATCATGATGGCTGGTATTACAAGATGTACTTCGATATGCTGAAGGTTATTTTCAAGCCAGATGCCCAATATCGCATCTATCTCGACATCAAGGATACCAGGGGTGCGCAAAAGGTGGCGGATCTACATAATGTGTTGTGTAACGAACGCTATGATTTTTCACGCAAAGTGATCGAGCGATTGCAACTGGTTCACTCTCACGAAATCGAACAGTTACAGTTAGCCGATTTGCTGATCGGTGCAGTAGGCTACCTGAACAGAGGGTTACATGGTAATGCCGGTAAAATGGCTATCATCGAGCGGATGCAGCGCAGATCCGGTTATGACCTGACCCGGACGACACTGCTGCGTGAAGAGAAGATGAATATTTTTCGCTGGCATGCATCGGAGGTGCAAGGATGAGTGATTTTTCGGATTGGCTACCTTCGTTGGTCTTTTTCACTGACTATGATGGTGATTGGAACCGGTATCTGGATGCCCTGTACGCTTTTTTCAAGCAGGATTTTATTGACAGTAAACCGGTGTTTCAGGGCAGACGGCTTGGTTTGAAGAGGATGCCGATAACAAATGGAAAGGAAGCGACGTTCTGGCATATGATCTCGGAAGGAGAAAATGAAGATCATCGGCTGCCCGATTTCAGGCGGTGCGAGCGTATTCGGTGGCCGAAGCCGGTAATCGAGCACGATAATGATCCCGCCATCAAGGTTTGGCGCAATCAACGAAAGGGTGAAGAGAGGATTTGTTTGTGGCTTGTGCCTGAAAACTATCTCGTTGTTCTTGCAGATCGTGGCAAATACATTCTGCCCTGGACAGCCTTTCTGGTTGAACAGCCGCATCAGCAAAGGAAGCTGCAAAGAGAATACGAAGCATATCAGCAGCAAAAGAGCAGAAAAAGCTGAAGCCGCCCAAAGGACGGCCTCTTTACTCCTTCCACACATGGTAGATGAGCTAACTCAATATCGTTCATTTTAGGCATAAAGTCAAGAGGGAACTGACAAGGGGCTTGTTAGCAGCGAAGTGTGGAGGAGTGGAAGCTCGCAACTACGTAAACTAACGTGATTAAAAGAAGCAAGGCTCAGTTGCTGACGGGGACGAATCCGTAACTGAAAGGGCCCAGTGCCGCGAAGAGCGGGACTTGACTTCGGAGACGGCGGCATCTTTTTCTCGCTATTCGTTTCTTGTGACGGCAAAAGCGCTGTAAAGCGGCAGGAACGTGATCTTGAAGTGGCTCCGGGACGTTGCTCCGTTGCCAAAAAATCTCTTCTTGAGCCAGTATACTGATGTGCGGGAATAACGGGTCGAGCGTTCATTGGCGGTAAGTTAGTGAGGTAAGCAGCAATTGATTTTCTCCCTCTTACCGACAGATAAGATATTGGCAAAGAACCTGTAAGGGGAGAGCTGTCAGGCTGAAAGCAGCGTGGCTGGATGCGCAGGCGGAACTTTGATTCAGAAACGGAATAGCGCTCCAGCCGTTTGCGAAGTATGTCGATCATTGTTTCAGTTCCTTTTGCATGGCAGAGATGCAGGTTTCCATGCGTTTATGCTGATAGACCGGACGCATCCGTTCAAGATCGTCTTTGTCAATGGAGGCGAGTTCGTGCTCATCAATGCGCATTCCTTCAGTCAGGCTCCTGATGCCCGGATAATCAATCTTTCGCAGGCAGAACATGTCGAGCAAGGCTCGTAACGGCTGTGCCATCATGCAGCTCTGTCCTGCAAGCGTATCCCGACCGACGCCTTCGAGAAACCAGCCCGTGTTCAGCGCTAACGGGAAATACCGGAATTGACCGAATTTCGGAATGTCGAGAGTCTGGCGTCGTCGATGCGGCGTAACAGACATGGTGATTGGTGTCGATTCGGGAATCCACCCATGAAAACTGAGAGCTGTTTCCATTGAGGCGAGATACTTTCACTTTATGAAAGTTACAAACATTTATTGATGTGCCGAGTCAGAACGGCTTCGCGACTCTTTAGCCTCAAAAACTCGTATTGAACCTGCGGATCAGTGTGCCGTCCCGACGGGGAGGAATGGAGATTCCAGAGTATGACTTGGAACTTTGAATCGGGTTCGTTACGTTACATGTAACGAAGTAAAGAAAATGGAGATCATGCATGAAGGTTGTTACTGAAAGAGTAAAGCGGTACAGAGACAAGCTTCGGGAGCGCGGGTTGAGACCTGTACAGATATGGGTGGCGGATACGCGGCGCCCGGGATTCGAACTGGAGTGTCGCCGTCAATCGGCGTTGCTCAAGTCGGATGCTCATGAAAAGGAGGTGCTTGAATTCCTTGAGCGGGCAGCAGATCGGGAAGGTTGGGAAGCATGAAACGTGGATTGGTAGTAACGATCGCCTTGCAGGGGGATTACGGCAAACCTCGGCCTGCTTTAATTGTACAATCCGATTATTTTTCAGGACATCCGTCGGTAACCGTTTTACCGATTACCAGTGAGTTGCGTCAGACGCCGTTATTCAGAATTGATGTCGAGCCTGAATCCGGTAATGGATTGCGTAAGCGTTCCCAGATCATGGTCGATAAAATACAGACCGTTCCGGCAGAAAAAATCGGCAAAGCCATCGGTATTCTTGACGAAGCAACCATGATGGAAGTCAACAGGGCGCTTGCGCTTTGGTTAGGATTTGCCGGTAATCCAGGGTGAATCGACCGGTAGCAACGTGGGCTTCGGGACGTTGATCCGTTGCCAAAAAAACTCATCTTGAACAACATAGAGATATGCTGGAATAATGTGTTGAGTGTTATTTAT
>JAFGPJ010000153.1 GCA_016936275.1 Sedimentisphaerales bacterium | reverse complement strand
GGCTCACAGAAATTGCCGATTTTTTCAGTGGCAGGTGAGCCCTACAATGACGTGCTGGCTAGAGTCGGAATGCAGGCCGATGCGGAGATCATCATCCTCGGTGGTATGGGTTTACGTCACGATGATTATCTGATATTCCGGCAACGATTCGACGAAGCCGGCGTGCTGGGACGGACTATCATGTTCATTCATACGGCGGCCGATCCCGTCGTCGAATGCCTGCTTATACCAGACCTGGCATTGGCTATAGGCGAACAGTATGCCCTACAGGGAAAGAACGTACTTGTGCTTCTTACGGATATGACATCATTCTCAGACGCCTTGAAAGAAATAGCAATTACAATGGAACAGGTACCATCGAACCGCGGGTATCCGGGTGACTTATATACACAGTTAGCCAGGCGTTACGAGAAAGCCGTCGATTTAGACGGAGCAGGTTCTATGACCTTACTGGCTTGCGTGACGATGCCGGGCGATGATGTCACCCATCCGGTTCCCGACAACACCGGTTATATTACCGAAGGTCAGCTCTACTTGCGGAACGGCCGAATCGAACCGTTCGGCTCTTTGTCACGATTGAAACAGTTAGTTAATGGAAAAACAAGAGACGATCATCGAGCAATCATGAACGCCTGCATCCAGCTTTACGCACAATGCGAAGAAAGCCGCGAAAAACGGGAAATGGGCTTCGAGCTGTCCGAATGGGATGAGAGGCTGCTCAAATATGGCGATATGTTCGAAGAACAGATTATGGACCTGAATCTGAACATAGAGCTTTTCGATGCGCTGGACAAATGCTGGGAAATCCTCTCAGAGTGTTTTAGTCCGGAGGAAACCGGTATTAGAGATACTATTATTGAAAAACACTGGGTACATAAAGACCGTAAGCAAAAGCCGGAGCCACAGCTTGAAACAATCGAGGCATAGCTGTAATACAGAACGGATATGGCCAAACGGAAAATAAAATTCACACGAACAGAACTGAAACATCAGCGTGACGCACTTACGCGATTCACTCGGTACTTGCCTACTCTCAAACTCAAGCAGCAACAGATACAGTCATGTATTGTTCAGACTCTCCAATTGTTTCGTATGAAGCAGCAGGAAGTAAAAGCAACAGAAAGAACCATCTCCGAATACGGCGGATTATTTAATGATGTCGCAGGTGTCAATTTTACACAATTAGCAAAACCCGTTTCAGTCGATACTGCAATACACAGTATTGCGGGCGTATATGTGCCGAAGTTCGAGAATATCACTTTTCCCGAGGCTGATTTCAGCTTATTTGCCACCGCTTCATGGGTCGATAGGGCTCTTGACGACCTGAAACAACTCAATCACCAGACAGCGGAGCTTGATATTTTACAGAAGTGTCTCGATCTGTTGCAGGCCGAGTTGAAGAAAGTAATGCAGCGAGTGAATCTTTTTGAAAAAGTCATGATTCCGAACACTATTGAAAACATCCGCCGGATCCGCATCGCATTGGGTGACCAAATGACCGCCGGCGTCGCCCGGGCCAAAATAGCCAAGGCCAAATTAGAGCAAAAGGAACATGAAGCTTACACGGAGGCTGTCGTTTTATGATAGTGCCGATGTCCAAAGTTTACATCGTAACCCAGTCTCACAACCGTAATCGGCTTTTAGATACGATTGGGCAATTGGGAGTTGTACACGTTGAACCGGTAGATCCCGACAAAGCGGTAGCAAAGGAATTCACTTTACAGGCAATCTCCACTATCAGCCGCGGCCTGCATATATTGCAGCGGATTGAACCTTCGGGCGATACTCCCGACTTATCGCCGCTGGATACAGCAAAGGAGGCTATTTCGATCCAAAAGAAAATAGCGGACCAGGAGGACCATCTCAATACTCTACATCGAAAAGCCAGCCAGCTTACTCTTTGGGGTAATGTTGAGCTTAAGCAGCTCGAACGGCTTCGTTCGACCGGCATTGATATAAAACTCTTCTCAGTAGCTCAAAAAGATTTGGCAGAGTTCGAAGCCGAATGTGTCGAAACAGTCGCCGAACTGCCCGGTCGGGAGGTGATGGTTGCCGTCATTGATCGAACCGGACAGTTCCAGGCTCCCGATGGGGCAAAAGAAATACCCTGGCCCGACACTGATCTTCCCACAGTCAAAAAAGAAGCAGCCGAGGTGGACGCTTCCATCAAACAACATAACAAACGCCTCGCCGAACTGGCCAATCTGACCGAAGCAATGGGCCGTCAACTCAAAAGTTACCGGGCCGAAGCGGAAGTCTGTGTCGTTCAGAACAGCGGGTTTGCAAGCGATGCCTTATTTGCCCTTCAGGGCTGGACGCCCTCTCGCAAGGCCGATTCATTATCGGAGAATCTCGCTAAACAGAACATTTCCGCCGCTGTGGAAGTCATGCCGGTCGAAGAGGATGATAAGCCGCCGACTCTGATCGAATATCCCCGCTGGTCCAGGCCCATCAAGGCACTATTCGATATGCTTGGCACACTTCCCGGATATGAGGAAAATGATGTTTCTTCCTTCTTCATGGTTGCGTTGCCGCTTTTCGCCGCCATGCTTATCGGCGATGCCGGTTATGGAATTATTTTAGCCGGAGCCGGATTGGTTTTGTATCGCCGAATCGTGCGTCTTGCCGGCAAACCGTCCGCTCATCTGCTCATCATTTTCGGCCTGGCAACGATGCTTTGGGGCATCCTGACGGCCAATTATTTCGGCATAACACCGCAGACTCTTATCGATGCCGGACGCGAGGGAGCAGCAAATACCATGCTTGCCTTGGCTCCGCTGTGGCGGTTCGATGGCGAAGAAGCACGCGCACTCATTATGAAAATTTCGCTCATCATCGGATGCACCCACCTTGTCCTTGCCCATCTGTTCACCGCCGTTAAGTTATTCCCCGACTCCAGGGCATATGCAGAAATTGCATGGATGGCGATACTAATCGACATGCTTGTTCTTATCTGGTATCTGATGTTCATCGGAGTGGACCAAATGCCCGCTGCAATTGCATTTGTCCTGTTGGTTGGTTTCCTTGTAGCAAGTTGGTTTACCGCTCCAATGAGCAATCCTTTAAAAAGATTCCTGATAGGCCTCGCCTCATCTATTCTGCCACTACTAAGTACTTTTAGTGACATTATGAGCTACATTCGCCTGTTCGCAGTGGGTTTGGCCAGCTACTACATCGCCTCGGCATTTAACGGCCTTGGAGCAAAAGTCGCCGGCTCAGCCACCTGGATTGGTGGTGCTCCTATTGTGATTTTCGGCCATGCTCTCAACATCGGTTTGGCTGCAATCGCCATCTTCGCACACGGCGTGCGATTGAATATGCTGGAATTTTCAAATAATGCTGGAATTAAATGGGCCGGCTATGCGTATCGGCCCTTCAGAAAAGAAAAAGATACTTCTATCGGAGAAAATGAATTATGACAGGTATGGAATTCGCAGGACAATTGTCAATGGGACTCGTATTGATCGGTGCAACTGCGGGCAGCGCCCTCGGCATCGGTGCCGCGGCTCAGGCGGCGGCAGGTGCATGGGCCAAAGAAGCAAAAGCCGGAAAAACCTTGAATTTCGCCTATATCGTACTTTCCGGCATGCCATTGTCACAGACCATCTACGGATTTATTCTGATGCTGGTCGGCCTGAAACCTCTCATTGCCGGCCAAGATTCAATCATAGCCACACATCCGGGTACGTTATTAGGCATCGGCCTTGCCGGCGCCCTGGCAGAATTCGCCAGTGCATGGATCCAGGGCCTTATCGGAGCCGCCGGCTGTCGCTCGATATCCGAAGGCGAGGGCAAGGGCCTGGCCTTTATCATAATCTGCATGGGCATCGTCGAGACCGTCGGTCTGTTCGGCTTCGTATTCCTTCTGATAGTCCTGCCGAAATAAGTTTCAAAGGCTTATACATTTTCATCTGCTGGACATACAGTTAGGAAAGCTCATATATCATGAAAAACTACCTCGAAAGCATCAGAGAGATCAGGACCTTCCTGCAGGAGTCCATCCCTGTCCGGCGAGTTCGTCTTTTTTGACTCTACACTAATCCAGCGGCAATCCAAGAATATTTAGCCCGCCGATTTACTCGGCGGGTTTTCTTTTTTATTATGCTTCCTCGACCACTTTCCAACCGAT
>JAFGPJ010000152.1 GCA_016936275.1 Sedimentisphaerales bacterium | reverse complement strand
TTTGTTGTGAAAAGCCTCGTAATCAGCCTCATTTTCGCCCTTTATGACCGATTGGGAAAAAATGCCGTGCTTGACCGCGTTCTGCGAGACCGCCGCCTTGCCCTGGTTGCTCTTAGGCCCGGTCGATTTTTGTGCGTTTTGACGATTAGCATTGATTTGTTTTTGAGTTGCCATAATATTCTCCCGTTCTTAAATTATTATTGATTAATATCATAACATTCTAACTAATAATGTTAAATAAATATCATACACAGCTTCACATTTGCTGTCAATTGAAAAAATGGAAGATATTTAAAATTAATTTAGCCGCAGATTTACCCCATGAAATAACGGTTTTGCCCCCTAAGGGACCATCTGTCTAATGGTGTAAACGCGGATTCATGAGTCGTATTTCTTATGGCTGTCTCGAGTGGAGTCGGAGGATTGTATGTCGGATGTGGATTCTGGCTTATCCTTAAGGACTCCCGGTGGCTGCTTTTTCTTTTTTTCAAATTTTTATTGCTCTCAGTATGGAAAATGGTTATAATATGAGAACGTTAACTCTGATTGAGCGATAGTTGATGTGTATAAAGATGTAGGTTTTTCGGGCGGCAGACGGAGTTCGTGATTCTAATAGGTGGCTTTGGGTCTGTTGGAAAATGTGAGATTGTAGCGTCGCTATGCCCCTAAGGGGCAATACCATAAGGCATCCCCAAGGGATGCTCCTCGCAATGACAAAGAATGCTTTTTTCGAGTCATTGCAAGCCTGGCTCAGGGAGCCGATTCGAGGAATCATGCGGCAATCTCATTCGTTACGATGGGACTTTTTTAATAAGCACGCTGTCCGTAGTATTCCCATTTTGTCGGATTCGGGGTTAAACAGATGAAATGTGAAAGTATTTGTATATCCACAACGACGGATTGGAATGTCGTTAATATAAGAGACCTTGAGGGCATCGAAAGTATCCGTTCGATCTGGGAACAGATGCAGAACAAAGAGCCTTTCCCTGTCCCCAATGCTGATATCGATCGATATCTCGCCAGCCTAAACGCGACCAGTAATGACGCTCAGCCGTATATTATTCTAATCAAGCATTACGACAATCCTGTCGCTATGATCATCGGCAGGATAGAAAGGTACAAAATAAGGTTAAAATTCGGGTACCTATCCTTTTCCTGCCCAAGATCAAAATGCTTTAGAGTTGTCTATGGGGGCATTCTTGGCCAACCGGATATCGAACTCAGTTCTTTGCTGTTTGGAGAATTATCGAAACAACTGCGACAACGGCAATTCGATATTATTTCATTCAATCACTTAAAGACCGACACTCCCTTCTATAATACTGTTCGAGAAATACCCGGATTCTTCACACGGGATCGTTTTCCAACAGTCGATGAGCATTGGCGCATGACTGTCCCGGAGAAGATTGAGCAATTCTATTTGTCTCATTCTCACGGACACAGACACAACCTTCGTCGGGCTATCAGGAAATTTGAGGAGGAATGTCACGGTGAAAGCAGGATTATACACTATTCTACCACAAGCGACGTGGATGATTTCATAAGAGTGGCTGCTGATATTTCAGCAAAGACCTATCAAAATAAGTTGGGCGCCGGCCTGGTTAATAATGAGAAAACGCGGTCTCGACTGTTTGCTGCGGCCGCAAAAGGCTGGTTCCGGGGCCACATACTCTACTCGGGTGATATACCTTGTGCTTTCCAGCTCGCATTAAATTACCGGAGAATCTACTATATGGAGAGCATAGGATACAATCCGGATTTGAGCTCTTACAGACCCGGGCTGATTTTGTTTCTGAAGGTTTTGGAGTCTTTATGTGCTGATCCTTCGATAGATATGATAGACTTCTATTTTGGCGGTGCTGAGTACAAACATCGCTATGGAACCGAACATTGGTTGGAAGCCTGGATTCATATGTTTGCGCCAAGACCGTGTCCAATATTCATAAATACATTGCGAAGTTCTGCCGCGAGTGTGAATGCAGGTTTGGAATATATTGCCAATATGTTTCGTTTGGCAGACCGGATAAAACGCAAGTGGCGCCGTTTCTTACAGGAAAAGCGTTGAACGATTTGATCGCCACTGGTTGGTTACAGAAATAGCGGTATATTTTTCGAAGAGTTGTGCTTGATAATGATAGATTTTGATAGATGGTAGCCACTGTTTTTCCGGCAGGTAAGAGCATCAAGTCAATCAGAAGCTGCGGCCATATTTGCTGTGGCCGGGTTGGAGGTTTAGCAGTTCCCTGAGCCTGGCCGGTGACATCACCTTTCGGCCGGTTGCTTCGGCCAGTCTGTGGATGCGGAGCAGCAGGTCTGAATTCGTGGCTAATCGAGTCCGTGCTGTGTCGAGCCAAATATTATCTTCGAGCCCGACACGAACGCCGCCGCCCGAAACGACGGCTATGGAATTCATCATCCACTGGTAATCGCCGATGCCCGCCAGGGACCAGAAGGAGTTATTGGGCAAATCATGAATCATAATTCCGGCGTGCAGTAAATCCGCCTGCGCGCAGGCGATATTGCCCAGCAGCAGATTAAAATAGTGGGGGGGCTCCAGAAAGCCCTTTTTTTCCAGATACTTTGCATAGTTGATCATCCCGGCATCGAAGGCTTCTAATTCAGTGAGAATCCCGCGCGATTTCATTTCGTTGGCAAGTTTCTGAATCATCTCGGGGGAATTCATGCTGGCCACGTGATTAAAATTCAGGGAGCTGAGCGTCAGGCTTCCCATGTCCGGCTTCAAGTCACCATCCAGTTGCAAAGGCTCAGCGCGTTTTTCGAACTCGTTTATGCAGCGTCCGGACAATGAAACACAGATGATTAATTCTTCGCAGAACGATCTTATGCCGGCAATGATTTCGCCGTAGACTTCCGCCTTATAAGTGGACTTTCCCGTTGCGGCATCTCGTGCATGCAGATGGACCATTGTTATTCCGATATCGACGGCCCGGCGAACGTCCTCTATGATTTCTTCGGGCGAGATAGGGACGTGCGGAGTCATTTCTTTGGTTGGTATCATTCCTGTCGGTGTGAAGTTGATTATCAGGTCCATCACTTATGTCCTTCACTTTTCTAAATCAAAATCGATTGAAACAATTATTTTATTTCCTTTACCAGGCTGGCGGGCACGCCGGCGACAAAGCAATTGTCGGGAACGTCGCGATTAACTACGGCCCCGCCAGCGACCACCGCATTTTTGCCGATTGTTATGCCGTGGGTTATCAATGCGTGGGCCTTAATTCCGGCGCCTTCCTTAATCAAAACATCTTTTATGCCGCATGTGTGAGCCAGACGTTCTTCAAGGAACGGGTTGTGGTTGTACCTGTTGTGCGTCATGATTGTCACGCCGGGTCCGAGGCTTACGCCTCTTTCCAATGTAATGCCGCCGGTCAGATCCAGGAAGTTATTGCCGTTAATAAGGCAGCCTTCACTTATTGTCAGATTGGCGTAACCCTGTCTTCCACCGTGCAGGACAACCGGCGAGTGAATATAGACACGGTTTTTGCTGACGTTGGCGCCGAAGGCCCTGAGAATCGCCGCGTTGACGGGCCATCCGAACTGAAGTATCCGTGGAGGGCCGATAATTTTAAAAAGCGATACCAGTATAATCTTTGCTAACGGTACAAACAATTTATTAATGTATTTACGCAATGTTGTTATTTCCTTACCGGACGCCTGAGAAAGGCGATTGTTTCTTCGTCTTCGTACCCTGGTCTTTTTTGCAAACTTAACCGCAAGAGTGTGCAATCCAGCCCAATTTCCGTTATCGGCCTGAAAACCTTGTGAGTTAAGGAAACCAGCGGCGGAATATCGCAATTTATATCATTGTAAAGGCTTTTCGAGCGGAATGAAGCGAGACAGGTAGAGAGCTTAATAGAAGGGATATAGAGAGGGATGTCAGGCAAATTCAGGGGGAAATCCTGATTAAGATAAGTCTAAAGTAAGCCGAAAAACAATAATATCGGTCGCACCATCGGAAAGATGATGATGACGGCATGTATAGCAAAATCCTTGAGAGCGATTGTCACGTCCGGCAGGACCGGGTGTGAATCCGGTCTTTAGGCGAATTAGATTTTTATTACTAACAGTGGTGCAAGAATCTTGCTGCAGGAACAATCAATTGATTTGCGAATCGTTGAGGGCGCCGAGGGTATATCCGAATTCGGCGACGATTGGGACGATCTGTTTGCTCGCGCAAAAGGAGCATCGCCTTTTCTCTCACGTTTCTGGATAAAAACATTTGTCGAGGAGGGCAGGCTGTCGGGCGATCCCTTGTTTGTTCTTGCCTTCCGGGGCACCAAGCTTGTTGCTTTGTTCCCACTGGAGGTTCGCAGAATATTGAACATAAAAATCGCTGTTCCGATTAGCACCGGTGTAGGTACTTATTTAGGTCTGTTGATTGATCCTGATTGTCGATCAGCAGTAAAAGACATAGCGGATTATATCATTTCCGAGAAAATCTTCGGTATATACTATAATGCGGACGTGTCTTCGGAGGACCGGGCTACTAATGACCTGCTGAATGAATTGGTGAGCCGGGGATATTCCTGCCGGAAGGTGTTTCGGGATCCGTGTTATTGTATGAAGTTGGATTGCTCCTTCGATGAGTACATCGAAAAAAATATACCGAAGGGAAAACGACGCCGCAAATTGCGCTATAAGGAAAGGAAGCTCTACGAATCTGCACAAGTAAGAGTCACTCGATATGTGGGTAAGGAAATCACGCCGGAAGTTAATCAGCGGGTTGCTGTCATTCAACATGAGAGCTGGATGAAAAGGCGCGGCGCCGCCGTGCTGGGAAAACCATTCTACCAAAAGCTTTTGGGAAATATGGCGGCCGGCGGCTTAGGGCAGGTCTGGCTGATGACAATTGACGGAGAAGATGCCGCTTTTGCTTACTCTTTTGTTGCACACGGTAAGCTTCATTATTTCTGGCCCGCGTTCAAGCTGAAATATGAATCGCAATTATCTATCGGTCAAATGCTGCTGATGCGTGTCATTCGTGATGCTTGTGAGGACGGCATACAATTGTTCGATTTCTTATATGGTGACGCTGATTACAAACGCTTTTGGGGTATTGATTGTAACGAGGTATTCAGGGTAGTGACGGGCCGCGGTTTTATGGGGCATTTGGTTGTTATGTTTTGTGATGCCTTCCTTCGGCTCAAGCAGATCACATGGTTGCACTCTTTTTATCATCGGATTAAAATGAGATTACGCCGATTCAAGCAAAGTACGGCATAATTTCCGGATAAACCGATGATAAAACTTGTCACAGTTACAGCTATCTATCTTGCCGTTATGGGAGGGTTTTTTTTCGGTGCGGCCGGCCGGTTGGGCTGGCCTATGGCCTGGGCGTACATATCTTGAGGACTGAACTCTGCATAAGGAACTCGAAGGGTATACTCAGTATGCTTCACGAGTACGCTGGCGTTTAGTGCCGGGTATTTGGTGACAATAATGAATAAAATAATCAATAATAAATGATTGTCATAGTTAGCTGTCCCTGGTTTTTTCCTACAGGGAGCGGAGGAAGAACTTAGTTCGGACCGTAGAGAACATCTTCCGTCAGTGATGCATCATCAAGCCATGAAGCCATCAATATCGCCAGGTCGATGAAGTCCATCTTGCAGTCATTGTTAACATCGCCCAACGGAGCTGTATAGCCATTGGGATTATTCTTGGCCGCTTCGCAACTGTCACTGTACACGTTGATTTCCATCTGGTCAGCTTCTTCATTCAGAGCCGCATCCACCGCATGAATCTCCAGCACATAAGTACCAGTCTCGGTTAGCGTGACTGTAGTTACTGCAGCCGAACTATTCGCAATGCTAACGGCGGAGTCGGGCGGTGATGAAATCACAGACCATGTAGTGGTGGTCACATCACCGGTTGCATCTGTCACTGTTCCGCCCAGATCGACGGTTGTTGTCCCTTCTTTGAGCCATGTCAGAATATTCCTGCCGGCGTCGACTTCCGGCGCGGATGTGACGGTCTTGAACGACCACATTGCGCCTTCTATGATATTTTCCCAATCTTCCGTACTAACAGCTCCGAGACTCTCATCCACAATCCAGTAGTACAAAGCGTCTCTCTGCAATCCTGTCGGGCTATAGGATGCAATTGGATCTACATTCCCGTCCGCCGGGTTCGTATCTGCCGGGATTTCAATTACCTGGACGCGTGGATCCTGCCAGTTTGGGGCATCCGGCGGATTCATCGGGTCGTACGCAATGCTCAGCCAAAGGTTGTGTCCTGTAATTGCCGGGTTCGGAACGTTGGCATCGTTCGGATCCAAAGCTGTCGTCCAGCTCAGTACCTGATCCAGAGGAACTCCTGCTGCTCCGGTTGGTGGTTGCGGGGCATGGGCCTGCTCTTTCGTCGCCATGAGAGTAGCCGGAATTAACTGATCTGTCGTGAGTGCTTCATCGCTGAAACGGATATTATCCATGTTGCCGTCGATATGATCGACAAAGTTGCCATTATACCAGCCTCGACCAAACGTCCAGTTACCTGTAGCTAATAGTGAATGGTCGATTCCTGCTTCCATTATCAAGGTACCGATGTTCTGAAAACCGTTGCCGTCGAATTGATCGGCGTACATGTCGAGCCGGTCGCCGTCGGTAACGACGGCAAGATGGTACCACTTTCCTGGTTCGGGCACCAAGGAAGAGTAAAGCTCATAATGCTCGTCGCTAACGGTTACAAAAGCCACTCTCATAGCATCGTCAATGCCATTGCTCTGCACCTGCAGCGATGGACCGATGTCCCCATCGATTCCTGTCCAGTCGTCTCTGCCGATAAGTGTCCTCCAGCCGGAAGGATTATTAAGCTTAAACGACAGTTCTATTGTCCAGGTGCTTGGGCTCCACCTGCGAATGCCATCAGCCAAAGTGTAGCCATCGTTGTGACTTTGATGTACAGAACTCAGGCCGGTACCTGTTGGCGTATCACCCTTGGCAGAAAACCACGGTCCCCAGTAATCGTCCCAGGCGTACATGTCATAGCCGTTGCCGGAAAGATCAGCCGTTCCCACTATCCCGTTTATCTGGGTCACAGGGAAGTCATTCATCGGCACGCCGGGTGTGCCGTCCTCAAAATCATAATGAAGAATTGTAGCACCAAAGGTAACACTGCTTAACAGTATCACCACTAAGAACAATTTAGTAGCATTTTTCATCGCTTCAGCCTCCGAAAAAGTTATATTATCCGGGGTATCCCTACGTTTAACGGCAATAATCCTGCGAGCTTCAAGTCTTATAATAATGTAATTTCATCTCATTAACAACAATATTATGGCTGAATTAGCAAGTTTTCTCGCAAATAATACCAACGGAGTCTGGCATATACATCGAAAGGTCATTTTTTCCCTTGGCAAAACTCTATTAGACAGTGGGATTGTTGAAATAATCCTACCGTTCCTATTAATCTGACATATTGTTTCTTGTTGTTCTAATGCGGGGAGCTGCTTAGCTGTTTGTTCACTTTTAGGTATTTATAGGATTTGCTGTACTCGATTTCAAGATTAGCCCAGCCGTCGATGAATGCTTTGCTTATTATAAAATAACATGGATGCTTCAAGGTAAATATGTGTCAGAAGGGATTATAGTATTTTACTTTGAGTTCTTTATAGGTCACAGTATTATTTTACCAAATATAATTAGTATTCCGAATGTAAACGGTGGTCTTCATTCTGTGTGATGAGGAGTTTAAATTATGATTATTCGTAAGTGTTTGTGCTTGATTTCAAGTTTAGTTGTAATCGGTTTGTCTGGGATATTGCTTCCCGGCTGCAGGAGTGGCGGGCCTCATGATTCCGGACAGATGGTTCCTATTATCTTTGACACGGATATCGGTACGGATGTGGATGATGCGGGGGCACTGGCGATACTTCATGTAATGGCCGACCGGGGCGAGGCTAAAATACTGGCGACTATGAGCGCCAACCAAAATCGCTGGTCTGCACCGGCCATTGATGTAATCAATACCTATTATGGACGGCAAGATATGCCCATCGGTTCCTCGAAGACAGGTCCCAATCCCGAAGAATGGTATCACGACAGCGTCCCTGATTATCCCCATGATTTAACGGCAAGCGATGACGCTCCGGATGCTGTTGCTTTATATCGCAGAATTCTTGCCGCCCAGCCCGATCAGAGTGTTACTATAGTGGTAGTGGGGTGGCTTACGAATATGGCCGAGCTGCTTGATAGTAAGCCGGACCGGCACAGCCCGCTTAACGGCGAACAGTTGGTCAAGGCCAAGGTCAAAGAGCTGGTCTCTATGGGTGGTGTATGGCCGAACTCGCCGAAAAACGAAGGTGAATATAATTTTCACATGGACGGGGCGGCCGCACATAAAGTGATCAGCGAATGGCCCGGCAAAATCATGTTTACAGGATTAGGCAGAGATGTAATGACCGGTGCAAGATTGGTAGCCGAGGGGCCGAAAGATAATCCCGTGCCGGCGTTTTATCGTAATTTCTTCAAGAGCAACAATGTTTCCGAAAGGTCGAGCTGGGACCTTATCGCCGTATTGTACGCGGTCAGGGGGCTGTCCGATTATTTCGACGAGGTCACGATGGGAAAATCTGTGAGTCAGGAAGATGGAAGCAATCAATGGGTCCCCGGAGAACCTTCGAACCATGCGTATCTTGCCTATAAAATGCCGCAGCCGGACTTGGCTAAGGTTATCGAGGATTTACTGTTGACTCCACCCAATCAATAAAAAATACTGCTGAAAATAATCGTTGATTTCCGGTGTTGCAGTCCGTATCCTGTTGCTGATTTCCGTTTGATACCAATTGTGGTTAAAATGTGCGCCTCTGTCATTTCGACCGGAGGGCCACATAGCGGCCCGAAGTGGAGAAATCTATTAAAACAGATTTCTCGACTCCGCTTTGCTGCGCTCGAAATGACTCAGTAAGCGCATTTATTAACTTGAATTGGTATGACACCTCTTTTGCTGCTTCAGTCCCGCTTCGGTTGTATCACTGAGCCCGTCAGTCCAGACCACCGCGTCACACAAAACAATCGTCACGTTTCTATTCATAACACGTTACCTTTCGGCGAACGTCCCAAACCAACGGAGCTTTAAGCAAGCCTCTGGATTCGTTCATTAACAAATGTCACCTAATTAAAATTGTGCTGTATCCATTTAATTCTCCCGCGGACTTTTCAATCTCAGCGAATCAAGCATAGCTCAACATAGATAGTGTAATAAATGGGATAGTAAATCCCCTAATTGTACTTGACTCAATTGCCTTTGATTTCACTGATAAACGTTGGAAAGAACAACGCATGCCCTCTTTCAGTAGGAAACTTTACCACTTCAGACTCAATACGATAGTTGGCGTTTTTACTTACGAACTTGCGTACCCAGTCGTGATTATCTCGAAAGAACACAGTTGTCTCTGCACAACGGACTATAAGTTTATTGATATTTATCACTTTCGATAGATTAATATTTCGACGAGTTCCCCGAAAATGTGAGAATGTGAAATCCAGATTTTTTTCACATATTGAAAGATCAGGGCAGATTCTGATGGCGATAGAGGGTGAAAGAGGCACAATCTTATTGAGAACTCGCGGGTTATTAGTTTGCTCTATAGCAACAGGGAAGTCGCTGGTAAAAAACGTGTTGTCGTCGAAAGAATTAATTAGGATATCCCACTTGAAATTTCCAAATCTTTTTATGGCAGACAGTATGTTTGCAATAGCGAATGCTTGAGGAAACTTGCCATCAACCTCCACAACCATTTTTCCTTTCTGCAACAAATCCGTGAAGGTTTCTCCGCCGAGTTCTGGTGGAGGTGTGGGAAGTCTTCCATGTGAATCCTCTAACTGTGTAGTATGTTCAACAATTCCGCGCAAATACTCCGATTGAATACGCATGAAAGCAGGTGAGCATGAGCTAATGTATGCAACAAAACCTGCGATGACGTAAATACACTCTGGATCAATATTATCATCCAGAAGGCGTGCTAAAGCCTTGTTATACTTTGGTTCTATGACTTTTAAGAATTCTTCAACCAAACGAGCCTCTTTGAGATATTTATTTGTACTGCCATCCTCAATTCGACAGACTGAATTAGCGTCAGGGGTGAAGGTTTTAAGGTCACTTTTTCTAATGGCATACATCAACTTACCGAGTTTAGGCGAGTAGAAATTCTTTAGATAAACCTGAGGGATAAAATGATCAAGTGGCATAATTTCTATTATTTTCTCCAGACAAGAACTGTATCGTACCGATTTAATTTCATGTTATATGCTTTATTGAGATAGTATTTTGTGTACTGCTCCCCATGCCTTCAGAGCTGAAGGTCATAAAAGGTTCCTTTGTTTGCTCTGGTTTCCATTATAATCAAATATTTGGTTCAATTTCAAGGAATTTATCCACGTAACCGTACAAATAGGTCCTTGCGTACTTCACCCGTTATATGGGAAATTCAGGGTGAAAAGTCCGAAACATGATTAGTTGACTTTAACTTTTTGCTGTTCTACTGCGGGGAGCTGCTTAGCTGTTTGTAAACTTTTAGCCATTTTTCGAATTCTTTTGTGAGCGTTTCATAGCCGGAGGCGCGTGCGAGTTCGATGGCTTTTTCTTCGTGTGAGGTCGCCTTGTCGAACTGTCGAGCATCAGCATAATACATTGCCAGCAGATGGTTCAGCAAAGGCGAGGTATCGACCTGCGGATCAATAGATACGGCTTTAGTGTAATGTTCAACCGCCTGGTCAGGATGCTTCTGTTGGGCCAGCGCTTCTGCGAGTTTGTAGTGGGACTGGGCGTCATCCGGTACAATCTCTACGGCCTGCAACAAATACCGGATTGCTCCATCAAGGTTCTTCCGGCGAAGCATCAACTGGCCCATGTTATAGTGAGCATCGGCGTAATTTGGGTCGAGGCGCAGCGCTTCGGTCAAATGGTTTTCGGACTGATTCAGCATTCCTTTTGCCAACAGCAGCGAACCAATGTAGCCGTGCGCCTGAGTGTAGTCCGGCCTGAGCTGCAGGACCGTCGAGAATTGCCCGATTGCCTCATCGAACTTCTTCTGGCTGGTTAGTGCCTGTCCCAGCGTGTAGTGCGCTTCATAGTCGGTCGGGTCGAGGCGTATCGCTTCGGCCAGATGGCTGGTTGCCTCTTCTAATTTGTTCTGATTTACCAGTGCTATGCCGAGAATGGCGTGCGCTTTGGCGTTTTTGGGATTCAGCTCCAGCGATTTTCTGCATTGCCGTTCGGCGCCTATAAAATCGTCGCCTTTGATGAATTCGCTGGCGGCCCTCATATAAGAATAGTCATCGAGAAATTGTTCGCGGATTTTCTTTATCCCAGTGTGCCCGGTATTGATAAATTCCGGTATGTTGGCGGCACGGTCCGAAGCGGTAAAATGTTCCAACAGCACAGAGGGAGTGCTTTGGCCCTGCTCGTCGATATGGGTGAGGAAAAGCTGGGTGTAGGGTGAGTTAGCTTTGGAAGAAAACGCAAGCCACCTGCCGTTCGGTGAGAAGCTGTGCCACGAGTTCATGCGGCTTGTGTTACAGCGTAGTTTTCTTGCCGTTCCTCCTTCTGCCGGGATGATGTATAGCTCGCTGTCAGGCTGGAGCAGCATGTAGCTTTTGGCTTTGCAAAAGATTATCCATTTGCCGTCCGGCGAGTATTTTGCGAAGTAATTGCTCATGCCGTTGCCGGATGCTCCTTCTATCGGCTCGGGCACGCCCCCTTTGCCGTCATTGAATGGGACTCTGTACAAGTCGAAGAGAAACGGCTTGCCGTCTTTAAGAAATTCCTCGCATTGCTCCGGCGTCAGAAGCACCCTGCGCGGGCCGGTGACGTTCTTGAGCTTATATGCTGTGGCCCTGGCGAAAACAACGTATTTGCCATTCGGGCTCCAGCTTGGATTGCTCTGAACATATTGCGGATCGTCCGCTCCCGGCAAAGAATTGAAAGTTTCAGTCTGCCTGTCATATACACACAGGATGCCTTTAATGGGAAAAAAGAGCTGGGAGAAGGCCATGTCCGGCTTGGGAACGAATACGGATGCATCTTTGACTGTACTGAGCACAAACCTGCCGTCCGGAGATATCTGGGAGAGCAGGCCGAACGTTTGCTGTCCATCCTCTTTTTTGTAATCGTTCCACGTTATTATGTCCCTCGGCGTAAGGGTCATTTGCTCGGCGACTTGCGTAATAACATAGGAAGCTTTGCTGTTGGCATAATCCACATCCATTGCGAGAGTTTTGCCGTCCGCGTCAAATGAGTGACAATTTCCGCAGACCGGCAGTTTTTCCAGAATTATCGGTGGCTGCTGGAACGACGAGATGCTTCCAAAGCGCCATCGGATATTCGATGGATCTTTGACGGCATCAATAAACGGCAGGTTCACTTCCCGGTAGAACAACGGTGCATCGACCGGGTCTTTGGATGTCTTGATTGAGATTTTCCCTGCCGAGAGAATCTTTGTTTTTATCCGATGGCTGATACCCAGGATGGTAATCTGGGCATCTTGTTCCAGCGACCGCTTCTTTATGGTTTCCCATTGCTGCTGCTGGGGTATCCACTCAGATTTGCGGGTGATAATATTCATCGGCGCGTCACTGTCCTGGAGCTTGATGCTGAGAAGCCACATATTTGATTTGGACTTGCTGTCTTTCCAGCGAAATGTTGGCGGCACAATTTCCGGCGGAAAAAGCGTCTCGTTAAGCGGATATTGAATTGTTAAGTTATCATATCCCGAAACATCGCTATAGCGTGCCAACAAATCATCCGGTTCGGGATCTGACTTATAGCGAACGACAAAAATACCAGCAGCGACAATCGCAGCGAGAATTCCTGTGCCAATCGCAAGATGTATAGTTGTCTTACGCATAAATTCCTTCAAGTCTTATCCAGCGTCCCAATAGATAATCGCCAGTTTATCTAAGTTTTTAAAGCTGTATTTTAAGTATCAAGCACGTAAGAATCAAACTTTATCATAATTGTAAATTCCCATCGTCCCGGCGTGATCTATAGTCAGGATATAATGGTAATTATTTCATTACTATCGACTATAGAGAATCCGCTACAGGTGTTAGTCGGTTAGTGGTTGCATCTTGGCGGTTGAATTGTCGGGCTGTTCATTTACAAAACAAGCCTGTCCCTATATAGTGATTTGGGGCTTCCTTATTTACATACCGGTATGTAGCCATTTTTGGACAAGATAACGGTGAAGGTAGATCCCCGGCCTTCCTGACTTTGGACGGAGATTTTGCCGCCATGTCGTTCTATTATCCGTCGGCAGCGATAATGTTGTGTATTTTTCTCTCTACAATCCGGGTTCTCATGATTTGGCGCTTCCAATGTCAATTTTATGAACTGGTGCTAACGGATTTAACTAAACGCGATAATAAAATGTTGTAAAAAAAGAGACTGTAGCTGCAATGCAGAGTATTTTTAATATATTTTGGCTATTGATGTCGATATTCCAACATAAAGATAAAAATTT
>JAFGPJ010000151.1 GCA_016936275.1 Sedimentisphaerales bacterium | reverse complement strand
CGATCTCTCTTTATAATTTTTCAATTTTCCGTTTTTTATTTTCAACTACCATCGCTTTTGATTGATTTTTCGTGGAAATATTACCCAGATTAACACTTTTTTCTCTTTCGAGGCGTCATTTTATAATCTGCCTGTAAGAAAAAATTAAAAAATGAACAATTTTCTAAGATTTCCCTTGACTATATTATAGGATGTGAGATATTGGAGATTAACTGAGGCTTTAATGCGTATTACTTATCCACGGTTCCTGGGCAAATGCCTGATGCGTTATCAGGTAAGGAAGAAAGCTGGTATAAGTTAATACGGCAGGATATGGAGGAGTGGTATCAGGAAGAGGAGGTTTTCCTACCCGCATCTCTCTTTACCACTTGGCTGGTAATTCATTAAGAAATCTTGCCCGATTGACAGTTCTTCCTAATGACAGAGAGGGCCAATGCGCAAGGCTCTCCAGATTTCGTGCGATTCTTATTAGAAATGGTTGTTTGGAAGTATATTACTTTATGCCCTAACATTTAACTTAAAGGAGAGAGCATATGAATGGGTTAAAAACAATATATGTACTTGTGACAGTCTTGATTATGACTGCAGTTTCGGCAAATGCCGCCATAACGGTTGACCAGTCACCGACCCCAACTGACTTGGTGAATGAGATATTAGGCAGTGGAATCACTGCGAGTAATATAACTTACACCGGAGCCGCCGTTGCCGCGGGGACTTTTACCGGCGGGACATCATCTGGGATCGGGATTGAATCCGGCATCATTCTGACTTCCGGAGATGCAAGCCTGGGTCAGGGAGCCAACACAGACGACGCCACGACAGGTGATAATGGCTTGCCCGGAGATCCGGACTTAGACAGTCTTATTCCCGGATATCAGTCAAATGATGCGACAATCCTCGAATTCGACTTTATGTCCAGCGGAGGCGACCTGTACTTCAACTATGTTTTTGCCTCGGAGGAGTACAATGAGTACACCAACACTTCATTCAATGACGTTTTCGGATTCTTCCTGGACGGCGTCAATATTGCCCTGATTCCAGGGACAACGACTCCGGTCTCGGTTAATAACGTCAATGGCGGTAATCCATTCGGAACGGATGCCACCAATCCGGATCTTTACAATAACAATGACCTTAATGATGGCGGACCATTTTTCGATTTCGAATACGATGGCTTCACCGACGTTTTCACAGCCCAAAGCTTAGGCTTGTCCCCCGGGACTCACCATATCAAGCTGGCTATTGCTGATTCGGGAGATTGGATACTCGACTCTGCAGTGTTTATTCAGGCTGGTAGTTTCTCTGATGAGCCGATTCCTGCTATTCCTGCCCCTGGCGCCATTGCGCTCTGCGGTATCGGTATAGGTTTTGTCAATTGGCTGAGGAGACGCAAAACACTTTAAGACATTTATTAAAATTAAACCGTAATATGAGTTGCGAGACGGGATACTTGCAACCCGCAAAGAACCCCTGCTTTTATAACCTTTCCCTCCCAAAGCAGGGGTTTTTTTAAATACCTTATCAACACACTTGACAAACAGCGTTGATTTGTGCATAATAAGATAGCTTTTAACTAACCGTACAATAAGCTTTTTGGAGGAGAAAGTCTGTATGGCTTACAATCAGCGGTTTCTGTTCGTAATAAAACCTGCCGGAAATGGTGCGCATAAGATGCGCTTGAAGATATAAATAAATTTTGAAAGGGTGTTAAGATGAAAAAGGCAATTTCACTGAATTCCCGAAAAGCGGGGGCCCTCGTATCGGTTTTGGTATTCGGCCTGGCAGCAGTCTGTCCGTCGGCAGAGGACGCCTGGACGTACAAAGCCGATATAACGACAGCAAGAACATGGTTCGGCGGATGTGTCCTGGACGGGAAAATCTATGCTATAGGCGGAGGACGCAGCGACTCATCTGCGACTTCGGCCGTCGAAGTGTATGATCCGGTTTCCAATACATGGACCAGAATGGCTAATATACCATCAGCAAGATGTTGTCATGCCACCTGCACCTTCGAAGGAAAGATTTACACCTTTGGAGGAGGCCCTGGTGTGTGGTCTTTAACCGACAAGAAAGTCTTTCTGTATAACCCCCAAACAAATACCTGGACTCAAAAAGCTGATATGCCTTACGCTATCGGCTCAAGTGGCATCGTCGTTGTAGATAATATGATTTATCTAATAGGCGGAACGTTGAGCGCATCAAGCACGCCGGTCCGGAGAGTTATGGCTTATGATCCGGTGACAGAATCGTGGACCCAGATGGCCGACCTGCCGACAGCTCGTGAGCTGCTTTCCGCATGTGTGGTTGATGGAAAGATTTATGCGATTGGAGGATGTAAGGAGAACTGGCAAACATTTGCTTACAAGATTGTTGAAGTCTATGACCCATCAACTGATACCTGGACCAGCAGGCAGGATATGCCGACGGAACGCTGGAGTCTGGGCGCTTGTGTTGTGAAGGGAAGCATCTATGCCATCGGCGGTTGTTCGAATGGGCTGCAACCCAGCACCGCCAACGAAGTCTATGATCCCGCTACAGATACATGGACCACGAAAGCTCCAATGCAGCAAAAAAGACTTGGACATTTTGTGGGTTTGGTAGGAGATAAAATCTATGCAATTGGCGGTCATTATCCGAACCTGAATATGGTTTCCAGGACGGAAGAATATGACACCGGACTCGGCGTCCCTTCACCTGATTTCAATGGCGATGGCGTCATTGACTCTGCCGATATGTGCATCATGGTTGACCACTGGGGCGAGGACTACCCACCGTGTGACATTGCCCCGACTCCTTTCGGCGATGGTGTTGTGAATGTCCAGGATTTGATCGTGCTGGCAGAGCATCTATTCGAGGAAGTTTTCCCAATCGAGTTGGCTGCATATTGGAAGCTGGACGAGACAGAATGCAGTATTGCTCACGAGAGCGTCGCAGACAATCACGGCACGGTTTATGGCGAGCCGCTCTGGCAACCTGAGGGTGGTAAGAAAGATGGCGCGATGACATTCGATGGTATTGATGATTATGTCGAGGCCGGCTTTGTTCTGGACCCGGCCGGAGGTACATTCAGCGTCTTGGCCTGGATTCAAGGCGGCTCCTCGGGACAGGTGATTTTATCTCAAACCGATGGTACAGGGTCCGGTGAGACATGGTTGGGTACAACAGCATCAGAGGGAAATCTGATGACCGGGTTAGTTCCTCCTCAAGTCGGACGGTCTGCTGTTTTTCCACTGGAGTCGCAGTCTTTAATCACCGACGGCCAATGGCACCACGTCGGCTTTGTCTGGGACGGCGAATATAGAATACTCTATGTGGACGGCACAGAAGTCGCCAAAGACGCAATGGTTCAGAAGCCGCTGAAATCCGCAACCGGCGGCATGATCATCGGTGCCGGCAAGAATCTCGAAGCCGGAAATTTCTTCTCCGGCCTGATCGACGATGTTTGTATCTACAACATGGCTTTGACCGCAGAGCAAATCACGGCATTAGCACAGTAGCTCGTTGTAGTTCTTAACTGTGTTGCAGCACTTGTCATTCTGAGGCGAAGCCGAAGAATCTCCGGATATGAATGAGCATTAGACGTTCCAGAAGCGGCAGATCATGCTCAGCAGCTCGTCGTCGGTCTTGACGTTATAGAATGCCTTCAGCAGCGTGACATCATCGGCGGCCATGCTCGCGAACCTCATACGAAAATCGGCCTCGGCGGCGGGCGTGCTCTCGAAGAACTTCAGACATTCCCACGCCGCCCGCTGCTGGGCGAAACGGTCGCTCTTTATCAATGCCTCGGCCCGCAACGTGCGGCACCGAGACGGCTCGACATTCTCTATCATAATACCTGTGGCGAGCTTGTCGAATCCATCAGCATTCATTTTCGCTTTCTCCTTTCCATTAACAGCATGGGCAAAAAATTTGCCCATCCTGCCTGCTTGTCATTGATTATTGTCTATTGACTATTGACTATTTGGGCATCGTGTGTCTGTCCTTTCATTAGATACACGCGTGTGCAGCTACAAGACAAGCTGCACACCCTACAAGGCTTTCTTTTCGTATCCCAGCTCTTCTTTGATTGTCGCCATAAACACGGCGGCGGGATTGTCGCCGTGGCGGGCCTGCTTTGCGTAGTCCAGCACGTGGCCGAATATCTCGCTGGTAAACTGCCCGGCCGAATAGCCATCGGCAAGCCAGTCGGCCACATTGCGAAAGCACGTGCGGTCCGACCGGCTCCGCGGCGGAATCAATCTGCTAAGCGCTTCTATAAAACGAATCGCATTCAACTGAGGATTACGAAGCGAATCCGAAGTAATAGCTGAGTAATCAGCCGAGTTCGTATTCGTAATATCTTTACTTACCTTCTCGTTTCGTTTCCTTTCCTTAGCT
>JAFGPJ010000150.1 GCA_016936275.1 Sedimentisphaerales bacterium | reverse complement strand
TCTTCTTCCGGCGTAGAATCCCGCCGGCCGCTGGCAATGTAGAAGGGTACTTGCTGCCGGACAACATCGCCGAAAAGCTGGCCAAACGATTTGCCTGACACTCTTCCCATCATATCCAGCAGGGCAAACTCCACCCAGGCCACGGGGCACCACAACGCCAGGCCCTGGAGCTTATAGTTGCTGCGATACCGGCACACCTCGAATAGATGCGATTCGAGATCTCGCGCATCTTTGCCTATAAAATAGGGAATCACCAGCCTGTTCAGTATCGGGTACAGATATTGTGCCCTGTCGTTAGTTACAGCGACGCCTTCGGCCCCGTCTTTCGAGCGAACGCGAACGATATATTCCCGTTCGTTTCTTAGCAGTTCTATCGACTCAATCACTAATGGCGAACCGAGCCCGTCCAACTTCAGCACTGGCGCTTCAGCAGCCTTTTCCAACTCTTTTAGCGAGACTTTCCGGGAAGGAGCTTGTTTTTTGCCCGGCAAGGATTTACAGCCCGGCAGAATCGACAACAAACCTGCTCCGGCTGTCAATTCAACAAAATCACGGCGATTCAAATGCATATTTGACCTTTCGTTTTGTACAAAATTTGTTTTCTTGATTATATGCCTATTTCGCTTTTTTTCAAATATAACTCGTTAGGTGCAATGAATCGCGTACTACCTATCGCTATTCTCTGACGAAATCTTTTGCATAAATCGGGAAACGTACATGATAAAATTCAATCGGTCTGTATTGTGATTTTCATGTGGTTCCATTTGTAATTGACGGTGTGCGATTTGCCTTTCTCGTTTTTCATTGCGTCCGACCAGATGAGAATCATTTCTTTTCCGTCGGGGCTGATCCATTTCGGAGAAAGACTTGGCTGATATGTTCGGTTCTCGGGATCGTCCACGGTCCAGTAGTCCGTATAGTAAAACCGGCGCCAGGGGCCATACGGTTTGCTCGAATACCAGAATCCCAGGCTGCCGGTTAGCGTGTGCATCCATGCATCGTAATAATCCTTATCAGAGGATGTCATCTGGTGTCCGGCGTATGTTCCTCCATTGACCATGATATAAAGGCCAAGGCCTTCGTTCCATACCACCGAAGGCACCCACGAATACCAGCCGAAGTGGTTGCCGTCACTGCTTTTTTGAGGGAAAACGTGGGCATATCCACGTTTGCGGATGTCCGATGTCCAGACCGGTCGAGAGTCCTCGTACTTCACAAAGTATTCCCATGCGCTTCTAATACCGAGCTTGTCTTTGGTGACGCGGGCCAGCAGAAGTTTATGGGCGTGTGCGCCTTCCGGCGAATAGATGTAAATGTAATCGTCTTTCGCCGCGGAGTTGTCTTTGCCACATTTGACAAAATCAACAAAAGAAAAAGGATAGGCTTTTTGTTTTTGATGAACAAGGCCGAATTCTTCGAGGAAAAACATTTCATCGGGATTCACCTGGTTACGTATTTTGTCCTGTGGGCCGATTTTCCGTTCGTTCCCATTACGGTCCACGCGGTACCAGGTCTCGCCGTTGTCTTTGGATTTGAGCAATTTGATGCCACGGAAGGGGCCGGACCATTGGTCGCCGGGCGTTTTCGAGACGGCCGAATATAAAACGCCGTCAACGGAAACCACCCCATATCCGAACCAGCTCCCGGGACCACCGGAAAAGTCTGGGTAGTTGGGAATATCGCTTATCGAGAAATTCTCCGGGTCGCCGATAATGCGATATAGATGATTGTGGTAGTTCTTTATTCCGAGCCAACTGCCGTCGCACATCGGTGTGATTTGTAAGTCATCCGCCGCCCATAGAGGCCGCCAGTTATCGCCGTAGCCGCCGGAACGATATAGCGTGTCTTTGTGAAATGTCACTCCCGTTGGAGTATGTTTAACATCGGCTGCTGACGAGGAGAATGTTAGATTGAATATCGTGGACAAAAATGCAAGGACTATTATCAAGTAGTATCTCATTATTTCAGCCCTTTCTTCTATTCGGTATTTATTGTTCGTGGTTGTTTAATATCGCTGCCCCGGCTCGTGTGAGTGATTATGAACTCGTAGGGTGCGATGAATCGCACCATTTCAATTATTAAATGTCATGATGAAGAAGTATGTCCAGGCCGCAAGAAACCACTGTCTATTTGGCCAGTGGGATTCCAAGATCCTTACATATTTTCTTTACCAGAATATCTTTGATTTCATTGTGTCTTGGAACAGCAGATCGTTTATTTAACGAGGGATTGTACCACCAGGAATGTCTTGCTCCTTCTCTGATAAACTCACAGCCTTCAGAGCGAAGGTGACGGAGTAGTTCCTTCCTTTTCATATTGCTATTTGCTCTTCGCGAAAATCCGTCCCCGCGTCGGACAGGGCGTCCTGCCGATTGAGTTCCAGGGCTTCTTTCAACGTCACCTTAAGAGTTTCCAGTAACTGCTCATGTGTTTTTTCCTGGCAGTTTACACCGGGCACCTCTTCAATCCATCCGACCCACCAGCCGTTTTCCTGCTTGGTCACCGCCGTATATACTCTGTTCATATTCGCACCGTCGAATTTATCTTTTCTTTAATACCCAAACTAATATTCATCTTAAAAAAACTGACCATGTAAGTCAAGAGAATTAGCACGGTGGGGCAAGCCCCACCCTACAATCACTGTAATTTTTTCTATCCGAGAAGATCACGGATTGATTTTGACTTTAAAACTTGGAACATCATCGGATTTACAGAAGAACTTGACTGCAACACCGTCGATAGCATTGTAAACTTTAAATCTTACGTGACGGTCTGGTTTGACCTTAACTTCTGAGGCATCCCCGTATCTTTCTTCAATGATGTATACAGGTAAGTTATCATCTGATGTAGTTGATCTGCTAATTTTCCAGGGAAATTTATAGCTCTCAATTATCTTGGCGTCAGGAGAGACATATGCAGATGAGCGGTTTCGTACTTCGGCTATTTCCTGAAAAACACTTCTAGAAAGCATAATAATAGCAATAATTATGGCCGTGATTCTGATCCACTTCTTGCATTGTACTTTATTAGGCAAGAAACCATGAAAAGCTTGAAATGCCAAAAACAGAATCAATATTATTAACCAGATTATTAACCAGAACATATTCTTTTCCTCACAACCTTGTAGGTAGCTCATTTGGTGGATACATAGTTCTTTGGCTTAACAAAAATATTTCGCTCACTTTTAATTCTACCTCTTAATATAATAATAGACAACGCATTTTTAATAATGTAGAAACAGCCTACAACATCTACAGTTACAATTTCCAGATGTTGATTCTCGTATAGGATTCTCCCGATACTTGCTATAAAACTTTCTCGTTCGGTGTCCATAGATTTTAGCTTATCAAATATATGGCTGTTTGTCACAGATTATTTAAGAATTCAAGTTTGGCTATTTATTCTGCCGGGATTTAAATCCGGTTGACAATTTGCTGCTGGTGAAGTAAGAAATGCATGTCAATTTGATTTCTTCTATTGTGAAAGGGTACTTCTTATGGGTAAGAACATTTGTTGTGCGATGGTTTTGCTGGCTTTATCTATTGGGTGTGTATCGATTGCCGGTGAATCTGCCAATCCTTATATCGGGCGCTGGGCATTGACTATTCCCGGTGGCGGGGCAGGTTGGCTGGGTGTTGAAAAAGTAAATGGAGAATTGAAAGCGAGCATTCTGTGGGGCGGGGGCAGTGTTGTTCCCGTCAGTAGAGCCAGGATGGATGGAGACACCCTCAGGCTCGAACGCGATCATAAGATTAGACGCAGAGATGACAGAAGTAAAGTGGATGAGATAACAGAGACGATTATTGCGAAAGTTTCAGGTGACGAGCTGTCTTTGACACAAATCATGCCTCGCCGGGACGGCAATGGGGAAAATCGCAGTGACTTTACCGGCAAGCGGATTCCTCCTTTGCCTCCTAAGCCTGATTTATCGAAGGTAAAGTACGGCAAGCCTATCAAATTATTCAATGGCGAGAATCTGGACGGTTGGAAGCTGACCAGTCCGGGCCAGGTGAACGGATGGTCGGTCGAGGATGGAGTCCTTGTCAACAATCCGAAGCAGACTGAAGGCCAGCCTCATATTTCATACGGCAACCTTCGCACCGAACGTGAATTTAAGGATTTTAATCTGAAGCTGGAGGTGAAAGTCCAAAGGCGGGAAAACAGCGGCGTCTATCTGCGGGGCATCTACGAGGTGCAGGTAAGCGATGCATACGGCAGGAGACTCGATTCGCATAATATGGGCGGGATTTACAGCCGGATTACGCCGATGGTCAGCGCCGAAAAGCCCGCCGGCCAGTGGCAGAGCCTGGATATGACGCTGCTGGATCGCCACGTGACGGTCAAGCTTAACGGCAAGACGATTATCGACAACCAGCCGCTATTGGGCTGCACCGGCGGGGCGCTGTGGTCGGACCAGTTCAAACCCGGTCCTATTTATTTACAGGGCGATCACACGGGAATCTGTTATCGAAATATCGTTCTAACGCCGATTATCGAAGGCTCATCCGAATAACAAGTCATCCTTAATCATTGCGGCGAAAAAAGCTCATATCATCCGGAAGTGTTTGGGACGATTTTCTTGAGCAGCCAGGCCATGTTCCGGCCGAGTGTCCGCATGGTTTCCAGCCCTTCTTCGTCCTGCTCGACATCGCCTATCGCTCTTCCGATCCCGATATTCCAATAAGACGATCCCGGCACAATCATCTGACCGATTAGAAAGAAGTGGTTAAGTGTGTCGAAGGTATGAATGGCTCCGGCTCTGCGGATGGTGACGATTGCCGCTCCGACCTTTCGCTTGAGCATATCCGAATTGGCCCTTGCGACGTAGCCGGCCCGGTCGATAAGCGCTTTGGTTTCGGCAGTGACATCGGCGAAATACGTTGGCGAAGCCAAAATTATGCCGTCGGCCTCCAGCATTTTATCGATACATTCGTTTGCAAAGTCGTTATCGATTGAGCATCTCTTGTTTTTGTTCTTTTTACATTGGCCGCACGCGGTACATCCCCTAATGGTCTTTCCTGCCAGTTGAATCATTTCAGTTTCAATTCCTTCGGCTTCAAGTTCTGTGAAAACTTTTTTGATCAATATTGCGGTATTGCCGTCCTTGCGGGCACTTCCGTTAAAAGCGATTACTTTCATTATATATGTTCTCCTGTACTCACTGGTTGATGGATTTTATCTCAGACTGTTATTTAAGCTATTGATTCAAAGCGAACATGGCTGCAGATGCAGCATGAATGGTCGTTGTATCGAATATAGGTATCTCAGCATCACTCTGGTTTACCAACAGGCAAATTTCCGTACATCCTAAAATAATTCCTTCGGCACCGTTTTCATTAAGATTCTGCATGATTTTGCGAAAATCTTCTTTTGAAGATTGCCTGATTTGGCCGCGACAAAGCTCATTGTAAATCACGTTGTTTATAATCTGACGCTCTCGCTCATCCGGAACAATCGTTTCAAGGCCGTGCTTTTCGGCCAGTCTTTCTTTGTAGAAGTCATCTTCCATTGTGAATCTGGTCCCGAGGAGTCCCGTTTTTGTGATATTTTTTGCCTTGATTTGTTCAGCGGTTGCATCAGCGATATGCAATAATGGGATTCTGATATTTTTCTGGACGTCCTCAGCGACTTTGTGCATTGTGTTCGTACAGATGAGCAATACATCGGCGCCGGCTTTTTCTAGTTTACGGGCCGCGCCGATAATCAGCTTTGCTACTTCGTCCCAATGTCCCTTGTCCGGGAGTTCGGCAATCTCCGAAAAATCGAAAGAATACATCATAATTTGAGCTGAATGATACCCCCCGAGTTTTTTATTTATAACCTCATTGATGATTCGATAATATTCGAGGGTTGATTCCCAGCTCATCCCGCCTATTAGTCCGATTGTTTTCATAATGCCTCCACCTATATATTGTCTCCGAACCGGACTCGCCGGATGTTCTCTTCCAAGCCGGTAGGGACAGTTAAAGGTTTATAGAGATCAGGGCGGCGTGTTTTAATCCATCTTACGCCTGTGCAATTTACTCGCAATTCCGCGTCCAGATCGGCCACAACCATATCATCGTCTGCTTTCCACGTCTCGGTGATAATTCGGCCGTACGGGTCCAGGATCATTGCGTTGCCGGTTCTTATTTCGTCGCCGTCAATGCCGACGCCGTTGCTGAAGATCAAAAATAATCCGTTATCATGAGCGCGTGCCGGAAGCCACGTCAGCAGCCACTGGCGGCCTTTCGGCCCTTTGAATTCTGCTTCGATGGCCTGCGGATTTTTCTGTCGATTGAGCCATAGCGACTTGTCAATCACGCCCATACAGCAGGGACTTGGGGTTTTGCAGCCCCCGGTCTGGTGCGGAGCCAGCAGAATTTCTGCTCCATTTAATGCTGCGATGCGAACGTTCTCGCCGAGATTGTTATCGTAGCATGTCAGCACAGCGAGCCGGCAATCGTGCGGGCCGTCGAAAACCGTAAATTCCGAGCCACACGAGAGGTGCTCGCTGATAAAGCAATGTATCTTTCGATGCCGCTGGAATTCGCCGTTGGGCATTGCTACCACGTATGTATTATACATTTTGCCATCATCGGCGATTTCCACGAGGCCGGCACCTACAGTCATTTTGTGCTGCTTCGCCAGAGCCATCAAAGCCTGCGAAGAAGGCCCATCGAAAACCGGCTCGGCCAGGGCCTGAATCTCTTTGCGCGAAAGTTGCCGTAAAAATAAATAGCCGGTAATGCAGGCTTCCGGGAAAAGGATTAACTCGACGTTCTGTCCGGCGGCCTTTCGGACGAAATTTTCGATTTTAACGAGATTTGCCTTCTTATCTGAAGGTGTGTGCTCGAACTGAACGGACGCAACACGGATATTCTTCATGATTTCAGCCTTAGGTGTTTAGTCATGATTACAAGACAAACAACATTTTAATGCAGGGCGTTCTGTCTGTGAAGCCAAAAGTTGATGCCACAATCTTCCATTTACGATTAGGGCCGGAGATACACTTAATGAAATGACATTCCTTAATGGATTGATGGACGAAGTTCACCTCTATAGCTACGTTCTGACCGAAGCGGAATTCCGGGATATTTACAATTCATCCGCCCCGTAACTATTTGCTTCGTAAAAGCTTAACATGAAATCTCCTGGCTTGAGCCGAATGATGTTGACACATCAGGCAGTGCAGATTAAAGTGTAATTTATGAGCCCAAACTTACGTATAGTTGCTGTTGTTGCGACTCAGTGCGGGCATCTGTAGTGGGATTTGAACTGGAGGTTATTATGAGGAAAGCAAATCTATTGAGAACCATTATGCTGAGTTGCGTGGTTATGATCGATGCTGGCTGTGTTTTCGCACAGGATTGGCCGCAGTGGCGGGGCGCCAATCGGGATGGTAAGGTCAGCGGATTCAAAGCTCCTGCACAATGGCCGAAGGAGCTGAAGTTAAGGTGGAAAACCACAGTGGGCACGGGCGATGCTACGCCGGCTCTGGTCGGAGAAAAGCTCTACGTTTTCACACGGAAGGGTGACGATGAGGTTACTACATCCCTGGAAACGGTTTCCGGAGAAGAGCTGTGGGTAGACAAATACCCGGCACAGGCGGTCACCGGGGCGGCCGCCCGGCACCCGGGGCCCAGAAGCTCACCCGCGGTAGCGAATGGAAAAGTCGTCACTCTGGGTGTTGGTGGAGTTCTGTCCTGCCTTGATGCCGGTACTGGAAAAGTTGTGTGGCGCAAAGATCCTTTCCCAAAGGTTGTGCCTCGATTCTTCGCATCTATGTCACCTGTCATTGTTGACGGAATTGCCATTGGGCATCTCGGCGGGCAGGGCAATGGGGCGATCATTGCGTATGACCTGAACACCGGCGACGAGAAATGGCGATGGGCCGGCGAAGGCCCGGAGTATGCTTCACCTGTTCCGCTGACGGTTGCCGGCACCAGGCAAATCGTGACTCTGGCGGAAAAGAGTATCGTGTCAGTTGATGTTGCCGATGGAAAGCTTCTATGGCAATTGCCGTTCGCGCCGGCAAGGAGAGCATACAACGCAGCCACACCGATTGTCGATGGCCAGACCGTTATCTACACCGGTGCCAGCAGGGGAACGAAGGCAGTAAGGGTTGAAAAGCAGGGCGACGGCTTTGTCGCCAAAGAGCTTTGGAGCAATCCCGAGCTTGCCCCGCAGTATAACACGCCGGTGCTCAGAGATGGTCTGCTATTTGGTCTGTCCAACAGCGGTAATCTTTACTGCATCAATGCTCAGACCGGCCAGACGGCATGGATTGACGATACACAGCACAGTCGCGGAGGTTTTGGAGCCGTCGTCAGTGCTGGTTCTTGCTTAATAGCCCTGCCTGACAATTCCGAGTTGATAGTTTACAAACCAGATGGTAAGGAATATTCCGAGCTGGCCGTAATAAAGGTGTCCGCGACCCCGACCTACGCGCACCCGGTGATTGCTGGCAACCGTATCTTTATCAAAGATCAGGATACAGTGACGATGTTTGTGATTGAGTAAGGTTTGTTTATCCGAAAAATACTCAGGCGGTTCTGTGATTGTGAAGTTATGAATTAAAGTCTCGCAGGATTGCCTGAGTTTTATTATTATGACGTTGATAGTGCCGGGTGTGCATAATAAGCTGTTCGAATGAAAGGAATTTGTAATGCGCTACGCAAAGTTTTTATCTGTTCTGCTGATTGTCTTGGGCGGTTGTGCCGTATATGGGCCGCCTCGAACTCCCCAAGTACCGGTTGTAAACGAATATCACGGTGTGAAAGTTATCGATCCGTATCAGTGGCTCGAGGATTGGGATGATAAGCGGGTACAATCCTGGAGCAACAAGCAGAACGCCTATGCTCGAAATGTGCTGGACAATTTACCTGGTGCCGAAGAGCTACGCCAGCGCATTACAGAGATTCTTACGGCCAAATCCGTTAGTTATTACTCGCTTAGCCGGCGTGGAGAAAAACTGTTTGCTATGAAGCGCCAGCCGCCGCTGGAGCAACCTTTTCTGGTGGTTATGCCTTCGGCGCAGGAGCCGGAATCCGAGCAAGTCATTGTTGACCCGACCAAAATCGATCCGAGCGGATCAACGTCGATAGATTTTTATGTGCCTTCGCAGGACGGCAGCCTTGTTGCTGTCTCACTTTCGGTCGGCGGCTCGGAAAGCGGGGATGTGCATATCTATAAGACTGAAACCGGCAAGGAAGTCGGAGAGGTTATTGCTCGCGTTAACGGCGGCACCGCCGGTGGCGATCTCGCCTGGACATCGGATGGGTCGGGTTTCTACTACACTCGATATCCTCGTGCCGGTGAGCGTTCGGCTGAAGATATGGATTTTTACCAGCAGGTCTGGTTCCACAAAATGGGGATGTCGCCCGATGATGATCGCTATGAAATCGGCAGGGAATTTCCACGGATAGCAGAAATCAAACTCGAAGCAGATGAGCGTTCCGGCCATGTGCTTGCTACCGTTCAATACGGCGACAGCGGCCGTTTCGCACATTATGTTCGTACGGTAAGAAGGCAATGGAAGCAGATAACCGATTATGACGACAAGATAGTCCAGGCGACGTTTGGTCCCGATGACAATTTATTTGTTATTTCTCGTGCCGACGCGCCGCGCGGTAAAGTACTAAAACTGTCGCTGCCCGATGCTTCTTTGGAGAAAGCGGAAACGATTATACCGGAAGGTGACGATACCATTGTTTCAGATTTCCCCGGCCACCCGCCGATGGTGGCTACGTCTAATCGTCTATATGTTACGTACCAGCTCGGCGGCCCGTCTGAGATTCGCATTTTTGACCTGCAGGGGCACCAACAGGCCGGGCCCAGGATTTTGCCGGTCTCCAGTGTGGGACAAATTGTTGCTGTGGATGGCGATGCCGTTTTGTATCAGAATTCTTCGTACATCGAACCATCAGCATGGTATCTTTTCAGCCCCGACGAAGGGACAACCGTCAAAACGTCGCTCGCAACGGGATCACCGGTGGATTTTTCCGATTGTGAGGTTGTGCGCGAATATGCAATATCCAAAGACGGGACTAATGTGCCAGTTAATGTCATTCGCCGTAAAGGAGTGAAACTGGATGGTTCAAATCCGGTTTTACTTACCGGTTATGGTGGGTACGGGATTAGTATAGAGCCGGCCTTCAGCGCCTTACGCCGTGTTTGGATCGATCATGGCGGCGTCCTTGCTCAGGCAAATCTACGGGGCGGCGGTGAATTCGGAGAGCAGTGGCATAAGCAAGGCATGCTTACCAACAAACAAAACGTCTTCGATGATTTTGCCGCTGCCATGCAGTATATTATTGACGCCGGTTATACAACGCCTGAAAAGCTGGCGATAATGGGCGGCAGCAAC
>JAFGPJ010000149.1 GCA_016936275.1 Sedimentisphaerales bacterium | reverse complement strand
CAATGCAGGAAAAGCTGCTGGAGGTTTAGGCATTATGAAAAGGATAAATATTAGAAATTATCCCTTTCGTTTACGTCTGCACCTTCTTCCTGTCTTGGTGTGGCTGGGGACAGTAGCATGCGTAATCGGACTTTTTACTCGACGCGTGCAACGGTTTGAAGTCATAGGTATGGCAAGGGGGCAGGTCCGTCAAATAGCAGCTACATGCACGGGGAAGCTGACAGAAGTCCGCGTCAACTTGTTCGAGCAGATTAAGGCCGGACAAACATTAGCAGTCATCGATACCATTCTTGACAACGAGCAAGTGGTAGAGGCCGAATTGAAAACACAATTAAATGCCGCTATAGCGGAGATAGAGCACCTCACATCGCAATTGGTCCCCACGCAGGAAGCTTTGATGGCTGAAAAGGCAGATCGAGAGATTAATCACGCCACGGAGATGAGAAGATACTTTGTTGACGCCGACCAGGCACGGCTTCAGATATTGACTTTGAAAGCTCAAATAGCATCTGACAGTGTACTATTAGCAGACCTGGAGGCCGAAGTAAAGATTAGCGAAGCTTTGCTCAAGGAAGAAGCTATCGCACCCTATGAATTGCAGAAAGCGAAGGTCCAATACGACAGCCTGGCAAAGAAAGTGGAAGAAAATCAGCGCATGCTGGAGCAGGCCGAACGCGATCTGGAATCAGCCAAACAAAGATTAGACGAATTTTCCCGGCTCCAATTAACACATCCTTCAGTAAACAGCACCCTTGAAGTAATACGAAAAGAAGCAGCAGTTCAGGAAAAGTTAATGGATGGATTGTTGAAACAGCTTGAGGCCCTTGGCTCACGTCGGACGGTGGAATTGAAGGCTCCGTTCGACGGCGTTGTGATCCCGATTCAGGGCCAGGCAAATCAGACAATCTTACGCAGGCCCGGCGAGGACGTTATTCGCAGAGCCGGCGAGGTGGTTCGGGCAGGTGACTCAATATTGGCGGTTGCAGAGCTTAGGCCCAGTGAAATTATAGCTTACGTCAGCGAAAGTCAGTTAAGGATAGTACGAGAAAAAACGCCGGTCGAAATCGTCAAGAACAGTCCCCCAGAACAGAAAGCACGATGTGAGGTAACGTACATCGGTCCTACTATGGAACTTATGCCCGAGCGATTGTGGCTCAATCCAACTATACCTCAGTGGGGACGACCGGTAGTAATAAAAATTCCCCAAGGTATGGAACTTATTTCGGGCGAGCTGGTAGGAATAAGAAACCTGTAGCATTATGAGAGATCAGGCAGCTTAAGGGCGGTGAAGCACGGCTACGCTTTAAGAATCAAAAAAGACAGGCACCGGACAGATGATTTATACTAAAAGCGATATAAAGCTTACGAATACAATAATATTAAGCCTGGTCTGCCTGATTTGTCTGGCGGGATGCACGCCGCAGAGCTACAAAGGCGAAGCAGACGAGCAGGTCTATCGGATTATCGATCAAAAGTGGAAGGACGAATTTGGAACAAAAGCGAATTACAAGGTCAGCGATGTAGAGCCTTCGTCCAATGACGTTCAGGTTGAGAAAACCATACCTTCCGGCAGCGTTCTTAGTCTCGCACAGGCGGTTGCCATCGCGACGGCACATAACAGGGACTATCAGTTACAGAAAGAGCTGCTTTATACAACGGCGTTGGACCTGAGACTTACACGGCACATATTCGAAACTCAGTACTTCGGAGGATTCAGCGGCGGATATAACTCCGACTGGAACGATGAGGTTGTGGGGATTGAGGGGAATCTGGGTTTTAACAGGTTATTGGCGACAGGTACGTTTATCAGTACCAAGCTATCTACTGCCTGGCTTGATGTGCTGTCCGGCAATATGGAGGGCGGCATGGCCTCTGTTTTAACTGCAACTGTTACGCAACCATTGCTTCGCGGTAGCGACCCCTGGGTTGTAACCGAAAATTTAACTCAAGCCGAACGCGATACGCTCTATCAAATACGTTCCTTTAACCGTTACCGTAAAACATTCGTTGTTTCTATTATCACACAATACTACCAGGTCCTGGAGCTATACGAGCAAACAAGAATAGCGGAAAAAAACTACAATACTATCACCTCGTTATATGGTCGTGTTGAAAAATTAACCAATTACGGTCGTTTGCCCTTGTTAGAGCTTGAGAGAGTGCGTCAGGAGCAGTTAATAGCAAAAGATATATATGTCCAAGCATTAAAAGAGTATGGAACGCTTTTGGATTTGTTTAAGATAAACCTTGGCATGCCGACTACAACAGAAATCCGGCTGGATGAAAGTAGCCTGGAGATACTTAAGGCTGCGGGTATGCAATACCCTGATTTTGAAGAGAGCGAATCCATAGAAACTGCATTATATCAGCGCCTTGACCTTACTAACAGCGCGGATGCTGTTATTGATGCACAGCGCAAGGTATATGTGGCGGCAGACGCTCTCAGAGGAGATTTAAGCGTTATCGGCACCACAAATGTTGCCTCACAAAATCAAGGTAATCGACAGACCATGCAGGCTGCAGATGATTATAATGTGGACTTCGAGTTCAATTTACCATTTGACCGTGTTGAAGAGCAAAATGTCTACCGCAAAGCACTGATAATCTTAAGCCAGCGACAGCGAGAATATGATCTGGCAGCGGATACAATTAAGATGGAAATTCGTCAGGCTTATCGCGACCTGAAGGAGGCAACCGAGCGATACAAGCTCCAATCAGAGGGTCTTAATCTGGCCCAGGAACGATTTAGAAAGACATCCCTGCTAATGCAGTACGCGCGCGCGAGCAGTCGAAGAGTCCTCGATGCTCAAAATGCACTATTCGATGCCCAGAACGAAGCTGCCGATGCACTGTTGGATTATGCTATCGCAATGTTAAATTTCTATCGTGACACCGGAGCGCTTCAAGTGCTTCCGGATGGCATGTGGAAACTCTAAGCCTCTTACCCTGCACAGATTTCCCCTCTTCTCGCCAAATCACCAACATTTTCCGACATATACATATAAAAACCTTTCAAGGCTATTATTCATGGTCTATGTAGAATGAAATTTAGTGGATTTTCTTGTATTTTTACCTTATTGTGTACAGAATAGCGTTTTTTTGACATTGACAAGGAGTATAAGCAATAGATGAGTTCTGACAACGGACTATACAGGCCAGATGAGATTGAAAAGAAGTGGCAGCAGTTCTGGGAAAAATCCGGGATCTTCCGAGCGAAGGACTGTGACGAATCCAGGCCGAAATACTATGTGCTGGATATGTTTCCCTATCCGAGCGGTCAGGGTCTGCACGTCGGCCATCCTGAAGGATATACGGCAAGCGATATAGTAGCTCGCTACAAACGGATGAAGGGCTTTAACGTGCTGCATCCGTTCGGCTGGGATGCGTTCGGTCTTCCCGCCGAGCAGCATGCTATTCAGACCGGCACCGATCCGAAAGAAACCACACAAAAGAATATAGACAACATGCGCCGCCAGACAAAATCGCTGGGATTCAGCTATGACTGGCATCGGGAAATTGCCACTATCGAACCGAAGTACTACAAATGGACGCAGTGGATATTTCTGAAGATGTTTAACAGCTATTATGATGGAAATCAACAGAAAGCCAGACCTATTGAAGAACTGGATATTTTCGATGAGTTAAGCGAACAGGAGAAGCAAAAATACATTGACAACCATCGTCTTGCTTATGAAGCAGAAGTTGCTGTGAACTGGTGTCCCGCTCTTGGAACCGTTCTTGCAAATGAAGAAGTAATAGGAGGATTGAGCGAGCGTGGAGGCCATCCAGTTATCCGTAAACCCATGAGACAATGGATGTTAAAAATAACGGAATACGCTGAAAGATTATTGGATGATTTAAGTGAAGTTGACTGGCCGGAATCGATAAAAAAGCTACAGCGGGATTGGATCGGGAAAAGTATCGGAGCTGAAGTAGAATTTAAAATCGTTGACTGCGATTGGAATGTAAGAGTATTTACTACAAGGCCGGATACTCTGTTTGGTGCGACTTATATGGTATTTTCTCCTGAACATGCACTTATTGATATGATCACAACAGATGATCAGAAAGAAACAGTTGAAAAGTATCGACAAGAAGCAACTCGTAAGAGCGATTTGGACAGAACTGATTTGGCAAAAGAAAAAACAGGTGTTTTCACGGGAGCTTACGCAATTAATCCTGTCAACGGTGAGAAAATTCCCATCTGGATAAGTGACTATGTCCTGATAAGCTATGGAACCGGTGCGATTATGGCCGTGCCAGCACACGATGAGCGCGACTTCGAGTTTGCGACGAAATTCAATCTGCCCATTATTCCGGTTGTAGAACCACCGGATAGAGAACAGGCAGATCTGGTCATGCAGGGTAAATTGTGCTTTATTGGTGACGGCAGGGCGATTAACAGCGGTCGGTTTGATGGCTTGAGCACGCCTGAATTCAAGGAGAAGATTACGATCTGGCTTGAAGAGCAGAATCTCGGCAAGAAAGCCATCAATTATAAGCTGCGCGACTGGTTATTCAGCAGGCAGCGTTATTGGGGCGAGCCTTTCCCGATTCTGCATACCGAGGATAGACGAGTCATCGCACTTTCAGAACAGGATTTGCCTCTTGAGTTGCCGCTGGTCGATAACTATAAACCAGCTGGGACAGGCGAACCGCCATTAGCTAATGCCGACGACTGGATCAATGTGACGCTCGCCGACGGTACTAAGGCCAAACGTGAAACAAATACCATGCCCCAGTGGGCAGGCAGTTGCTGGTATTACCTTAGATATCTTGATCCTGATAACGACCGACAGGGTTGGGCTGCGGAAAAGGAGAAGTACTGGATGCCCGTCGATTTGTATATCGGCGGAGCAGAGCACGCAGTGCTGCACCTGCTGTATTCGCGGTTCTGGCACAAGCTTCTCTATGACCTGGGCTACGTCAGCACGAAAGAGCCGTTTAAGAAGCTAATCAACCAGGGAATGATTTTGGGTGAGGACGGCCAGAAGATGAGCAAGTCCCGCGGCAACGTTGTCAATCCCGACAATGTCATCGCTGATTACGGGGCCGACTCGATGCGCCTTTACGAAATGTTTATGGGGCCGCTGGAGGCCATCAAGCCCTGGAATATGCAGGGAGTCGAAGGCGTGCACCGGTTCCTGCAGAAGCTCTGGCGCGCCGTTATAGACAGGGACACCGGCGAGCTGGACAAGGCGGTGCAACAAATTCAGGCGGACGAAGAGACACTTCGGCTGCTGCATCAGACAATTAAAAAGGTCGGCGACGATATAGATAGTTTCGGCTTTAACACGGCCATCAGTGCGATGATGATACTCGTTAATCACATCAGCAGGCTAACGATCAGGCCCAAGGCCGTGATTGAGAGGCTTGTTCTTATTCTTGCTCCATTCGCGCCTCATATTGCCGAAGAGCTATGGGAAAGGCTTGGACATACTGAAAGCCTCGCTTATGCGAGCTGGCCCGAATACGACAAAGAGCTTATCAAGGAAAAGGAAATCGAATTAGCCGTGCAGGTCAAAGGCAAGATAAAGGACAGAATCGTTGTATCGGCCGACGCGGATGAGGAGCAGATAAAACAAAAGGCCCTGAGTTGCAAAAAAGTCATTGCCGCAATGGACGGCAAGGAGCCAAGGAAGATTATCGTAATAAAATCCCGCCTGGTGAATATAGTCACATAAAAGTGATAATAGACAGATAATGTGTATTGAACTCGAGGCAAAGCTTAAGGTTAGTTCCCTGCCGGAAGTAGAGCAGAAATTGGCAGAGTTCGGTGCTTACTTTCAGGCGGAACAATTACAGACTGATATTTTCTTTGATGATGCAAATTCTACGCTGACTGCAACAGACCGATGCCTTCGATTACGCCGGCAGTTGGTCGAAGGCGGCGAAGAATTCTTTTTGACTTATAAAGGCGCCAAAGAAAAAAGCAACTTCAAGAAGAGACAGGAGATCGAGATTGAAATCACAGATGCAGAAGCTGCACAAAAACTGCTCTCAGCATTGGGTTATGAAAAAGTTCTGGTCGTAGAGAAAAAACGCCGTCTCTGGCAGCTTGGCCGTTGCGAGGTTGCTTTAGATCAGTTGCCGTTGTTGGGTGGTTTTGTGGAAATAGAAGGGCCGAATAATGAAGAAATCGCTGATGCGCAACAGAAGCTGGGACTGGCGGAGCTGCCACATATAGAAAAAGGTTATACCCAGTTAATTAAAGAAGAGCAAGAAAAAACAACTGAAATATGAAACTGGACGATGGTTATATAACTTATATTATAAATCCCAAGGCCGGCGCTACCAGCAGCAAGCGAATAGGACGACGGTTCGAGCAATACCTTGTCAAAAGAGGATTCAAGGTAAAGACCTTTTTGACCAGGTCTCTTGAGAACGCGTGTGAGCTGGCTACCAACGCAGCAGTCGATTATGATTGTGCCATGGTGGTCGGTGTCGGCGGTGACGGCACTCTTAGAGAAGTCGCCCACGGCCTTGAGGGCAGCAACAAACCGCTGCTAATAATACCCCAGGGAACGGAAAATCTGCTCGCTAACGAATTAGGATTTGACGAGAAATTGAAAACCATTATTAAAACGTTCGAAGCAGGATACATTCGGCCCCTGGATTTGGGCAATGCAAACGGAAAGTGTTTTACTTCTATTGCCGGTTTCGGATTCGACGGAGCGGTCGTCAAACGGGTCAGCGAACAGCGAGCCGGACACATCGATCACTTCGATTACTTTTGGCCTATCTGGAGAACGTTCTGGGAATACAAATTTGAGCAGATGAAAGTCGAGGTTGACGGAGAAGAAATATTCGACGGTCGGGGTTTGGTCTTCGTTGGGAACATTTCAAGATACGCTGTCGGTCTGCAGATCCTGCACTTTGCGGATTATTCTGATGGTTTATTGGATATATGTATTTACAAATGTGGCTCTCAGCTTCATTTGGCCAAACACTCGCTGATGACGATTCTGAAACTCCATGCCAACAGACGTGATGTCATCTATCGTCAGGGCAAAAACATTACAGTAAGTTCCAGCAGCATGCGCATTAATACTGAAATAGACGGCGATCCCGGCCCGTCACTACCAGTCCGAATCAGCGTGATACCACATGCGGTTAATTGCATAGTGCCGGAAGGTGCCAAGCCCGCAGGTATAAGAACAAGAATTATCAGGGCAATAGGGTAAGACAAGAGATTGCAGTTTTCGCTCGGCAGTTTTCCTTTGAAAACACAACGCGGATTATTAGTACTAAAGGCAAAGAATATTATGAGCTTTATAATCGGCGAGGTCAAAATTGGTTTGAACGCACCTTTATTTGTCATGGCTGGGCCTTGTGTTATCGAAAGCAAAATCCACTGTCTCAATATTGCCGGCAGGCTTCGAGACATTGGTAAGAGAACCGGTGTGGGAATAATCTTCAAGGCAAGCTTTGATAAGGCTAATCGTTCCAGCTTGGGCAGCTTTCGCGGACCGGGACTACAGAAAGGCCTGGATATTCTTGCTGAAGTACGTCACCGGACGGATATCCCTGTTATGACAGATGTGCATGAAGCGTCTCAGGCAACCTTGGCCGGCGAAATTGTTGATTGTCTCCAGATACCCGCTTTTCTATGTAGGCAAACGGATCTGTTATGCGCATGTGCACGAACAGGCAAGCCAGTTAATGTTAAAAAGGGCCAGTTTCTCTCACCCGGCGAGATGAAGAACGTAGTCGAGAAAATTCGTGCCTGCAAGAATAATAAAATATTGCTTACCGAACGCGGCACTTTTTTCGGCTACAATCGACTTGTCAACGATATGACGGCAATCGATACTATGAAGAAGCTGGGCTGTCCTGTCGTCTTCGATGCCACACACAGCACTCAACAGCCGGGTGGGCTCGGCAACGCCAGTGCAGGCCGTCGGGAAATGGCACCCATTCTTGCCAAAACAGCGATTGCCGCCGGCGCGAACGGCCTTTTTATAGAAGTCCATGATGAGCCGGAAAAAGCAAAATCAGATGCAGCCTGTATTATGCCGATAGACTGGCTTGAAGATTTGCTGACGGTCTGTAAGCAAATATTTAAAATTGTAAACGGAAAGAAAATTGACTAATAAAAGAAAATATTTGTATGGGCCGGTGCCCTCACGGAGGCTGGGGCTAAGCTGCGGTATTGATATCGTGCCATTGAAGGTCTGCACGTTGAATTGTATTTATTGTCAGCTCGGAACTACCGTCCAAACAACGGTCGAACGAAAAGAATACATACCTATCGAGCCGGTTCTGGCCGAACTGAGAGAAGCATTGGCAGAGGGTCTTGAAGCCGACTATATCACACTAGCAGGTTCAGGTGAGCCGACACTTAATTCACGGCTGGGTGAACTGATAGACGGCATAAAGAAACTTACTGATATTCCTGTTGCCATATTGACTAACGGCACGTTACTGTATAGGGAGGATGTACGGGCGGACTGTGTAAAAGCTGATGTTGTGATGCCTTCATTGGATGCAGGCGATGAACAGACCTTCCAAAAAATAAATCGTCCAAACGGCATTATTAGCATTAAAAAGCTGATTTCGGGATTGTGCACATTCCGAAAAGAATTTATGGGGCAGTTATGGTTGGAAGTATTTTTCATCGAAGGGATCAATACAGACGCTGAGCATATTGCCAAAATCAAAAAGACAATTGAACTGATCAATCCCGACAAGGTCCACCTCAATACAGCCGTACGGCCGACGGCCGTTCCAAATATTAGTAGATTAAGCGCTGAGAAGTTACAAGAAATAGCCTACCAGTTAGGGCCCAAGTGTGAAGTTGTGGCTGATTGGTCTCCCACTCATAGACGCCAACGCAAATCAAGTATAACTGAAGATACTTTGAGATATCAGTCTGTGACAAACAGTAAAGCTGAATCCCTGTTATCAATGCTAAAACGCAGGCCCTGCTCACTAAACGATATATGTGCCGGTCTGGGCATCACCCAAGACGAAGCACGAAAGCACATCAGTGACTTTCAACACGGGGGTGTTATTCGATCTGATGAAATAGACGGAATAGTTTTTTTTAAAGCTATTTCCTGAGTAAAACGAAAAGCTCAGAATAACGACACCGTGACAAAATTTCTCTAAATTTATCCTTAATTTCCCCATATTCACATTCAATTTGTAAAGCCTGGAGACTTATTGGCCGATAAAAGCCTTGTGGCATTTTTCAAAGTGTCGATTTTATCACGTTTGCCAGGAAAATTGGAATTTGTGCTTTAGTAAGTTGATTTTCGGCCGATAAAAAAAATAGCTGGTTATAGGAAGTAGCTGGCAAAGTAATAAACGCCGTTAAGTTTTGTATGGTTGTAATGAAGAAAATGAAGCGACAACTCATTTTGAACAAAGGCGCGGAGAAGTATATTTTTCGTTATGAGCATGGCAAGGAAGACGGACTTCTCGATGCGCTAATCGAACAGGCAAAAGATAAACGTACAGATTTCGATTGGTTCGATGCAGCAGTTCTGAGTTTCAAACTGACGCAATCACTTATCGGTCAGGCCGACGAACTTTTAAGCAACAAAACAAATGCCCAGATTCAAAATAATGAGTGTAAGTAAAACTGTATTAATGTCAGGTTAAAAGAAACTCCAAGATAACTCACAATAAAATAGATAGGTAGATTATGGAAGAAAGTACAATTATCCACAAGTTTTTAGATTACCTGAAATTCGAAAGACGCTTCTCCGAGCATACAGCCAAGTGTTATGGTGCCGATCTAACACAATTTGGCGAGTTTCTTGAACGAGCAGATGAGAGTGATTCTTCGGACTCCGAGTTGCTCCCTGAATCTCATCATCATGCCGGACAATCTACTGCTGTGGCAACTCAGGTCGATCTCAAAATCGATCAGTTGCTGCTTTCAGCACAAACAGATTCGGTCAGATCATATTTGGGCATTTTAAATGAGAAGCAGTATTCAAAAGCTACCATTGCTCGTAAACTGGCCACGCTGAGAAGCTTTTATAAATTTCTTGTAAAAAGAAATTATATCAGTTCCAATCCGGTGGTATCGATCAGGACGCCAAAGCAGGAGAAAAAACTGCCGCGTTTTCTTGAATATGAAGAAGTTAAAAAGCTGCTCAACACACCCCCGGTTAACACCTGGCTTGGAGCAAGAGACAGGGCCATTCTGGAAACTCTTTACAGCACAGGGATAAGGGTCAGCGAACTTGTAGCATTAAACATGGACGATATAGACTTTCTCGGTGAGGTCGTGCATATCAGAGGCAAAGGCAAAAAGGAGAGAATAGCACCTATCGGTTCATCCGCTCTGCAGGTTATCCAGCATTACATGGAGTACAGAAACAAACGGGCGCAAAGCAACGGCAACTTTGACTCTAAAGTTTTGTTCGTGAATAAGCACGGCCGAAGGCTCAGCACGCGCAGCGTTCGTCGCAAGATGGACAAGTACCTTAAAATGTCCGGGTTGGATCCTGACATTAGTCCGCACACTCTACGGCACAGTTTTGCCACTCACATGCTGAACAACGGGGCCGACCTGAGAAGCGTCCAGGAATTGCTAGGTCATCAGTCACTGTCAACGACACAGATTTACACGCATCTTACCACAACGAGACTTAAAGAGGTCTATGACAGCGCCCATCCACGAAATAACGGGCACGACAATGATGAGCCGTAAAACCGGCCTGTGAGAATAAATTAATGCTCTGATTACCCCCAAAGCGTCTTTGGTTTTGGGGGTTTTTTATTTTTGTGCCACATCACTCATTACAAAGTTCGACATACGAGGGGGGCTGCTGTTGCCCGGACCATAAGAAACATTACAGCAGGGAGACACACTTTTTCTGCTATTGTGTATTGAAGATAAGATTACGCTGTTATTATTGGCACATCATAAATAAACATGACTTATCAGCTTCTTGTAGCGTAAGATCCTATAATGATATAATGACTATATTTCAGACGGTAGTTTTTAGCGAAAGCCAATTTTGTCTTGACTTTCCTGAGAAAAATGATATAATAATATTATCTTAATGGGGTAGTAAGAATATCCATAAATATATAAAGCTTTCTTGCCAAAAAAGAATGGGTGAGCAGGCAATATATAGAGACGTTTTACATATCACATTATTGAAAGCGTGAAACTCGAAATGTGAGGAGAATGATGAAGAATAAATATAAATTGATAACGGTAAAATTATTTACACTTATAATGGGAATATTTTTAGCTGTCACCCTTTTCGGATGCAGTGATACAATTGTTGCTGATATGGAAGCGGAACACCAAAGGCTGGGAATAATTGCCAGGCAAGATCTTCAGCAGAATTTATCTATATCTCCGATAATTTCACAGACGAAAGCGTTGTATCCGGCACCATAAATCGCAGAGTCGAGTAATAATTGTTTTTGCTATTTTGTGAAACTACCAGGGTCTCTACCGTGTCAATCTGTACAGGCCCCGGATTAACATAAGGTTTTATTTAATTTCTCTTAGATTCATTCTTCAGCAATATTTCTCGACCGATACAGTCGGATATCGTCAAAGAACATCTTGCCAGAACCACCCGGTATCGTAATATTACCTCTCGTACCCAGGCCGATCGCAATCCTGTTAACATTGGTCAGGTTGATGCCCTGATTTGCGAAAGCCTGAAGCGGGATGACCCATTCGGTCCAGGTATCGATCTGTGCTGCAGCCGGATCATCGTATACCACGACGGCAGGCATTCCTGCCTTGTTGGACACGGCGATATAAAGCGGCTCTGAATCGTTGCTGAGTATGCCGATATCCTGGTTCGACCACTGCCCCGTGACCGAGCTGGTGGTCGTTACGTTGGAGAATACAGCCTGACAAGTCAAAGCAGGACCATTACTCGTTAAAGCCAGGCCAATATAGACATTTGAACTCATTGGGATGTTCTGTTGTGTGGCACCTGTGACAGGCTCCCAAGTCGAACCGTTAGCTGAATGGGAAACCGTAAAGCTACCGGATATACTACGCTCCAGTTTCACCCAGTACGGCGCGGTAATTCCAGTCTGGTTATTGTTCCAACTGATATCACCAGTTATGAGACGGTACTGATATGCAACTCCGTTACCGGGTGTAATGCACGCAAAGGCATGAGGCGAGTCAGGATCAAGCGTCTCGCGAACCATTACACCAGCCTTGGCCCAGCCACTCGTATTCTCAACACTGTTAACTCTCGCAATAATCGAGCCGGCACCTGTAAGCATTTTGTAAGCAAAGTGGAACTGGTCGGACTGGCCCCATATATCTGCGCTGGAGGCGGTCATTGTGTAAGTGCCGGCAGGGCCCTCGACAAAGCTGCCTGCCGATGCAGCGTATCCTCTGAACCATAGTGACAATTCCTCAACGCCTTGCTGTGTCCAGTCACGCGGGTAGATCAATGTTTTCTCAGTCTCCGAATACTTGGAGTATCCCTCTTTATTGTTGTCATATGTGAACGGCATAGACTGTGTGCCGCTGTGAACAATAGTCTCCTCCGTATACGAAGCGGTGCTTTCATCGCCTACGGCGGCACCAGTACCATTGCCGGCAAAGTAAGGCGGAGTTCCAGGTGTACCGTAACCAAGCCCATCGGGCCAGGGTTCCCAAATCGGTTCGTCGGCATTATAACTCTCGAAATCGTCGATGATAAGATAGTCGGTTACCATAAAATTCCAGACTCTGCCCGAACTAACCGTCCCGTCCGAATTATACTCGTCAATACGCCAGTAGTATGGCCCTCCGCCCCATTCGACACCTTCCGGCGGAGTATAATTT
>JAFGPJ010000148.1 GCA_016936275.1 Sedimentisphaerales bacterium | reverse complement strand
CCTGCGGGCCTCATGAGGATCAGCAGAAGAGATGCGAACAAGCGGGGGTAATCCATATCCTTTGCAGGACAGACACATCTGAGCAAGGATTGTTCTGTCAAAAGGAGTGTGTTCCGTATCGATAAATACAAAATCCGCCCCTGCTCTCTTGATGCCTTCAGGCCGTAGAGGGGAAAGGGAAAGAACCGCAGTTCCATAGAGGCGTTTGCCTTTTTTAAGGTGGTCAAGGAATTTTTTTGTATCCACGTGCTTATCCCGAATTTTAAATATCAAGCGGATAAATCATTACTGCCACATTATACGACAAAACACTTGTACAGCTATGAAAAATATGGCAATATGCTATGTAAATGTTCACCAACAAAATATGATTAAAGGGAATGTCATGAATCTTCCTACGCAGAAATGTTTTACCAGCCATTTCCGACTTTTCGTAACCTTATTAATTTTGATACTCTGCTGGCAGCAATGTGTCTATTCACAGATCATCGATGCAAAGATTCCATGGGAACCCATCGGTCTGTCCGGGGGAGGCGGCATGTTTTCGCCGGCAATTTCTCCCGCGGACCCTAATCTAATGATGCTTAACTGTGACATGAGCGCAGCATATATCTCAGAGGACGGCGGTCACAACTGGCGCATGATAAACCACGCCCAGCTCAGATCGGATACGCGATGCCGGCCCGGATTTCATCCTTCCGATCCTGACATAATTTATGCTTCATCGGGCGGCCGGCTTAAAATCAGCCGGGACCGCGGCAGGACTTTCTCGCACATCGGCAACCTTCGCGAATCTATCTACGGCGAAATAGCAATAAATCCATCCGGTCCCAAAGTCATGCTCGCAGGCACACGCGATGGCAAATGCATGCTGTCTGGTGACGGCGGAACTACCTGGACTTTATGCAGCGGTCCGGAAGGCCAGACTATTGGTTTTCATTTTGACCGCACTCGCCAGGGACATGTCATGTTTGCAGCTACTGACAAGGGCATTTGGCGCAGCGACGATGCCGGCCGAACTTGGATGGAAAAAACCAGCGGTTTGCCATGGAAACAGATGCAGGGATTTGCAGCAGGTTCAAATCGGGCGGACGATATTATCATGCTCTACTGCACGGTTAGCAGTAAAGACCGGGGCGGTACCTTCGAAGGAGGCGTTTACAGTTCCAGCGACCGCGGTCAGACCTGGCAGAAGACGATGGGCCGGGGCATCAATACCGAAACGACTAAAGCCGACCAATGGGCCTACGACTCAATCGCCCAGTACCGGCAAATTCTCGCCACTGACAAAAATCCGTTGATTGTGTACGTCCTGAACACGAGCACGGGTTTTCATCCTCCGCATAACGAGACTGTGTATCGCAGTGACGACGGCGGTAAGAGCTGGCGCGCTACTTTCTTCCAGGACCCACGCTTTAAGCAGTACAACGTAGCCCCAAACTATGTCACCGCCTCAGCCGGGCAGTCTTACAAGGGAGGCGATACACCTTTCGGAGCAGCTATATGCAGCTCCGATCCGGATCGATTGATTCTGGTCTGGAGCCAATCATATATCACACATGACGGCGGTGACACGTGGTTCAACGGCGATACGTATCTCGCCCCGGATCAGGAGCCTAAACCCGGCTGCGCGTGGATATGCACCGGCCTGGTAGTAACCACGACGTGGCACTACTATATCGATCCTTTCGAGGCCAACCGTCATTATATTGCCTATACGGATATAGGCTTTACCAGGTCTCTCGATTCTGGTAAAACGTGGATATGGTGGGACAAAAACACATGGGCACCGTGGCGGAACACGTGCTATGAAATTGCTTTCGATCCTGACATCCCCGGCAAAATGTGGGGCGCATTCTCAAACGTGCACGACATCCCCAATGATAACATCATCTCCGAACGTCACGGCCACAATAGTCCCGGCGGGGTTTGTATCTCACGTGATTTCGGCGCTTCATGGAAGTCCGAAGCCAGTGGTATCCCACCCAAACCAGTGACCTCAATTGTGATAGATCCCGCCAGTCCCAAAGGCTCACGCACGTTATATGCCGGAGTGTTCATGGAAGGCGTATATAAATCGACAGACAACGGTAAGACATGGACATTAAAAAAGAACGGCCTGGGTCACCCTAAGAATATGCGAGTTTATCGTGTGATTCTACATAAGGACGGAACGCTTTTTGCCATGATCTGTGCCAAACGCCCTGCACGCGGTCAGCCGCTCATGAGCGAGGGAGTCGGCCTGTACCGGTCCGGTGACGGCGCCGAGACATGGGAAAAGGTCAATATCTCCCGGCTTTTCCTTTATCCAAAGGACTTCTCGGTGCATCCCGAAAATAGTGACATTATCCTCCTGGGAACATGTGATGCGGACTGGCAGGACAAGTCCGGCGGATTGTACAAATCTGAAAATGGCGGTAAAACCTGGCATCGCATCGGCCGGCAGGGACGCCAGACTTTCGGAGGTTATTTCCATCCCGAACATGATGGGTGGATCTATATGACTCTAACAGAAGGTGCTCCCGATGCCGGCCTGTGGCTCACGAGAGATAATGGCGAGACGTGGGAAGCATTCGATGATCTGCCCTTTTCAAATATCCAGCGAGTGACATTTGATCCGTCGGATGAGACCTTAATGTATGTCACTACGTTCGGCGGCAGTGTCTGGCATGGGCCGGTCGTGCCCGGCGCAAGATAGTAGCTTGTTCTCAGCCCTTGCATAGACCCGCACGTAATCCACTTCCATTACCGATGGATTCGGAGTCTTGTCGATTGGCCAGCCCGGGCCCAATGCGAAATTGAGCAGCAGCATCAGCGGTTTGTTATGCTCAAGCGGGGTTTTGCTTTTCCAGACTTTGATGCCGTCGAAGTACATTGTGATCCATTGCGGATCGACCATGCATCCGTAGCTGTGGAATCCGCTGGAAACCTCATAGGGTTTGGTAGTGACAGTGAAACCTTTGCTGCGGTGCGGTTTCGGAAGCCAGACGTGGACCGTTGTCGTGAAGGAGCAGGGAGTGCGACCGTAGTATTCAAGAACATCGATCTCGACCGAACCATCCAGGCCTGCGGTCTTGTCCTTACGATTATAGCTGGAGCAAAGCCAGAAGGCAGGCCAGACACCGGGGCCGGGCGGCAATTTGGCCCGCATTTCAAAATAACCATACTGTTGAGAAAAGCCATTGCCTGGTGGATCGTTGGATGCCAGCAACCCGGACGACCACTTGCCGGTTTTATCTTTTCTGGCTTCGATGCAGAGGATGCCGTCTTTAACGGTAAAGGGAAAGTCACTACCTGGATCGGCAAAGCGTGCATCACCGAAGTCACCGGCCCAGGGTGTGTGGGCTATCCAGCGAGTGCCGGATCCCCATGCCGATACGTCAAGCGGTCCGTCAAATTCTTCACTGAAGGTCAGGTGGAAGGCCGAGAGATCCAGGCTGGGTGCCTGGTCAGTATCGGCCGACGGCCAGGGGGCCTGAGAATCGATTTTCAAAGCACCGGTTTGATAGCTGTTATCGCCCAAAGGGGGTGCTCCCTGCCCTGCGGTGAGTGGCGCCCGACCGGACTCGTTGTAAAGTCCCACGACAATTCGGTACTGACCGTCATTCGTGCCGGCGGGAATCACAACACGTCGTTCGTAGGTAATAGTCCCTTGCCAGCCTGGGGTCGATGTGCCGACTGGCGGCACATGATCATCCTGCAGGACCATGCGCCGTTGGTCATCAATAATATGAACAAAAGCCTTATAGGGAGTTTCTGTCGGCTTAACGGCCTTCCATGTATAACACATCTTAACGGCTGCACCGGCAGGCACCACCTCTGGCCGAACCACCACTGGAAAAATAGTGGTACCGTTATTGGTTGATTCCGATCCGGCTTGCTGCCCCATGAGACTCCTCTGGCTGCAAAACAGGAGAAACAGGATTGTCGCACGAGTTGCAAAGTCATTGATGATTGAATGATTGAATTTTGGCATAAACCGAAGTACATGCGAAATACCATTTATGTCAAATAGTCTTAGCGAATTCAAGGTCTTTCCCCTTATAAAATTGGCTTTGTTTTTTCAATCCCCAGCACAGGTCTTATGGAGTGATTCCAACTTATGACAAAAACTACAAAAACCGGGGCCAACCTTTGTTATAGCTAAGCCATAAATTGCCTATTATTCTTTTTTTTGGCAGGATTTACAGGATTAAGACCGATATAATCTTTTCTATTGTCATTTTTGTAGAGTATCTATATCCATAAAATAAAGATTTTGCATTAAGAGAAGATTTGGTATTGCCGATAAATAATATGCTTCTTTAATTACCACTTTTAATCACTATTTGCACCATAACTTAAGTCAGCTCTGAGTCATGGTGCATCTTCAAATAAGGCTATTCGAAGAACGAAATCGTTTTTGGCAGGAACCTTTTGAAGACGCTTATACCAGAGCCGGTCTTTGTGATTTATGATTTTCGATTTACGATTGTAATTGAATATCTCTTTGTGCCCTCTGTAGCTTTTGTTATTGACTATCCATTCGACTAAGCTCAGGACAGGTTTTCTATCGACGATTTACGATTTAGGGAAAAGCCAGGGACAGCGTGGCTTTTTCAACAGCCGCGCTGTCCCTAATATAAAGTCCCTGGTAACCACAATGGATATCGTCAGACCAATCGCTCGATTCTAAGCAAAAACGTTGCTTCTTCGAAAGATATAGACAACAATACCTAACGCGACTAAGCCAATAAATCCATTATCGCCCAGAGTACCGAGTAATCCAATGAGATTCATTATGATCCCGCTGCCCAAAGGAGCTACACTGCCGAATAGAATTTCGATGACAATCCCAAAGGCAACCAGCAACAAAGAAATCTCGATGATCTCGGTAATCCATTTTTTTGTCTTCTTGATATTCGTCTTCTTGGTATTTGTTTTCTTGGTATCACGCATTTTTCAACCTCCCATATCCGCAATCATAAATGCTCCGAAAACAATGAAATACTTAATAGGCTAAATTAGATTCAGTCTCCTGTTCGTTAGCGGCACTATAGTAGTCATTAAATTATAAGAAACTGGATGGAGAATGCAAAACCGTAATTTACTCCGGACCGAGGAAACATGATCTTATCAGACGTCTGTTTGCACAAAGTTTTAAGCTTAGAGTTTGAGAAGGATTGCTCTTTTGTCTGCATTTCACCTATCGGTTGTGTTATCATCGGTCTAAAGAAGCATATCGAAAAAACTAAATAATACATCTTTACGGCCTTTTCTCGATCAGCTCTTGGACCAACTCCACACTACTTCGTGAAGACATCCTTTCCAAAAGCCAGCTGCAATCTTATTCATGCTATCATCATTTGATAAGACTAAGCCGGACATTATTCATGCCAGTCCGGCTTATTGCCGAAACATTGTCGATTTCAATGCCAAGCAGTTTTCCAACCGAATCAGGTACATCATCAGCAACAAAACCCACTGAAAACTCCAACCAGTCACCGGAACCTTCAGCGTTCCAAATCCTTGATTTTCTCTGTACCAGGCAATTCAAAGTTGAAGTTCTCAACTTCTATTGCCACTGACTACGGGGTTTCCGTAGAGATGGTCACATCATTTAGATAGCCGTTAATTACCGTGAATGCGACGTAGTTCGCGTCGAACTTTGTCGTGCTTGTCACGGTTAAAGTAAAGGTGTTCGACGGACCATCACTTTGTGTCCAGGTGACGGTAATCGTCGTACCGTCGTCTGTAATCACAAAATCCCAATTATAGACCTTCGCACCGGGAATATTGTCGGCTACTATGCGCGACCACGGCTAAGTGCCGGCAGTTTTCTCAATTATCTCTGCATCATACCATCTGTTAGCTTCGCCCTCAGGCCAAAGGGTAATCCGAATGCCGCTGTCAAGGACGTGTTGCGCGCTGGTCGCTGTATTGCCAATATTACTCGCGCGCATCCAGATATCCATACCCTCAGGCCCTGTTACGGCCGAGCCGGTAATAGTCAGCGGTGTTACCGCCGGATCATATTGCTCGGTGGTAATAAGATAGCTAAGCTGAGTTTGCGGCCGATCAAAAAATACCTGGCAGTCGGCTTGAGTAATATTCACGTCAGGACCATTAAGAAGCTACCACTTACTGAGATCTATAGTCTCTGCTTCAAAGTCATCCTCTAAGATGACTTCTTGATCGGTTGGTTCAGGTTCTGGCTCGGCATCAACTTCGGTCTTAATACTGAAATTATCAAAGGCCATGCTTCCGATCCAGTCTCCAGTGTAATTGGCATG
>JAFGPJ010000147.1 GCA_016936275.1 Sedimentisphaerales bacterium | reverse complement strand
TCATATCCCATATAACATGGAAAATAATTGTGCCCTTCGTACTCCCGCCAGGCATCGAATTCGCAAACAATGCGACTTGGGATTGCAGCAGTCAGGAACTCATCATCCAGGCCATTGGGCAGCCGAAAATCACCATCGGTATTCTTGATCGAAAAGTACACGTTATCCAGAACACCTTGCTCCATGTTTGCAGGATTGCCCAGTTCATCCATTCGTTGCCACGTTCGCATCTGGACTTCCTTGCCGTGTTTCTTTGCTACGGTCGCCGTTTCGTTCGTAAGGCGATTGACTCGTTCAACAAAACTCATATCCCGGCACTTTTCACATTTACATTTTAACACTGATACCTGCGTCTCGTCGCCTGTGATTTGAAGTCCTGAGATTTTGGGAAAGAGTTGAAAGAATTCGTCTATTTTGCCGCGATAGACTGCCCATGTTGCCTCCCGGCCGGGGCAAACTGCCGTCCCCCATATGGCAGGTTTAATCACATTCAGGACTTCCTCGGAAAAGATAAATTGATTGCTATGGAAATACAACTTAATGCCTTTCTCATTCGAATAAGCGACTACTTCATGTAGAGCTTTACGAAGTCGTTCGGCTTGTCGCCTGTGCCTGCTGTCTGGCGAAAATGCCTTCTCACCGATGTTGCCGATCTCGTCCACCTCGAAGTCGTAAGTCAGCATAGCCTCCATAGTTTCCTTAGCAAAGAGCAGATAACCACTTATGCCGTACTTTTTGGCCTGATCGATGTTTTGCTTGATCTGGTTTACTTGAAACTGCGTTACATCCGGTCCTTCAACGTATCGCAGATTTTCGTGGTCGATGAAAATGAGCTCTTTGAATGCAGCACCCTGAATCTTGCTACATGCAAGGATAAGAAATATTGTGCCAAAAAATATTATTTTCCGAACCAAGTTCTTTTCTCTTTCTTTATAGTCCTTATACTGCTCGCTTGCTTAGGTGGAAACTAATCTTGTTAAAAAAGTCAATACATTGTGCTATCTCAGGCATCGACTCGAACCAGTTGTAAGAATATTCGAGGCCAAACATGGTGGGCTGGATGCCCTGGCGATGAATTTCCCGGATGAACTGCTCGGTTTTACCAACGCCGGATCCCCAGGGAACATCATGACCTTCCGGGCTAAGTTCATGCAAATCGTGCATCTGGATAGTGATGAGTCGATCTTTGAGCGTGTTTATCGCCTCGATAGGGTCGATGCCGGAGCGCATCCAATAACCCATGTCGCCGCATGCCCCGATACGTTTGCTTCTGCCCCGGCACACTTTCATAATCCCCTCCGGATTCCAATAGACCGGCGATGCTTTCTGGTCGTGGTTGTGAATGGCCACGTTTATGTCGTATTCGTCGCAGAATTTTTCGATTGTATCTAAGGCATCGACAGCAGGCTCCGACATGAATGTTTCGATACCGATTTTTCGCCCGAACTCGAATATCTTCCGGCAGCCGGCTGCGTCGCCCGGAATATCGTGATAGTAATAAGTCAAAAGACGTACGCCTGCCGAGTCAAGTTTCAGCCGGATTTGTTTTAGCTCATCATCGGCCAGGCCGGGCTCGAAGTTTTTATCAATTTCACTGCTGACCTTCTGGAAGCTCAGACCGCCCATATATGGCAGACCGAGACTGGCGGTTTTTTCTATTGCCTCGAAGAGCGTGTATTTATGAAAGGTATATGCCTCGACACCAAGTCGCCAGTTGAGTTTTTCGTGCGAGCGGATTGCCGGCGTCAATTTGGCGCTTGGTATGGTCGGCGCCTGCAGGTCGCCCAGAGCAAACTGGGTGGCAGCAAGATAAAATTCCAGCATTTTCGGGTCCCAGAATACGTGAGGATTGTGTGCTATCGTACAGTAAAAAACGCGCCCCCGACCGTACTGGCGTACCCACGCAAGTGCATAGTCGTTGTCCTCTCGGAAGCAATTGCCGCGAGGTTGTCCATCTAATTTTGTTTTCTCTGTGTCGATACTGAAAAGCACACGGACCCTGTCTCTCGAATAAGGCCCATGTACTCGAAAGAACTCATCCCGGTATTCGAAGTCCTTGCCGCCGAACGGCTGATTAATGGGGTTGTCGGGATCGTCGAGTTTGATAAAGACGTGTTCGTTGCTGTCGTAATGGTTAGCACCGCGAGCACCAAGCATGATACCGAACTCAGGCCAGTCTTCAATAGCACCGGGCCATTGCGTAAAGGCAACGGTTGTGCCGTGAACACCCATGAGTCCGCCGCCGCCGTAAATGAATTCAAGCAGGCTTTGTCTCAATCCCGCGTCTTCGAAGAGATTACCGACAGTGTTGTTCAGAAAGACAGCATCAAATTGCTTCAGATTCTCCCGTCTGAATACAGATGGATCCTTGCTGATGACCGTTTCAAACGCTCCGGTCTTTTGTCCCATTAGCGTAAAAGCCGTATTTGCTGTCGGGATAGAGCCGTGCCCGCCGTATCCGACGTTGAGATCGAAAATCAGCAGCTTGCGTTTTTTGGTTGGCGGTACGAAGGCTTTGCTCGGAATGGCCGCCTCAATTCGCTGCCGTTGCTCGTCGTTAACTTTGGCTTCTGTAGTAGTATGCCAGGGCGATGGCATCACAAGAATCCCTGCTGTCGCCGCGGCGGTGCTGCCGAGGAAGTCTCGCCTGGTTATGCCTTGTGCAATTAAATCTGTTTTTAGATTCATCTCTTTTCCTGCTTTCTTTTGTAAGGTTTTGTGTATAATCACCAACCTGCATAAAATAACCGGAAATTATATCATATTGGATATCAATTGGCCAATGTGTACTTTCCCAATGATTCTACCGGGTGATAGAATTAAGTTTTGACAAATTCAATTGAATTTGAGGGAAAATTGTGATATCATTATATCAATAAGACGCTGAATCATTTAACTAAATGTTTGGTATGGAGAGGGTGTTTGGCGGCTATGGTCCAGCTACGGACAGAATACATATAAGAAATAAACACAGTTGTTTTATAAAAAAATTGATTTGAATGAATACTGATAATCCTTTCTTTAACAATCAAAACGAAGTTCGAGTTGCTGTAGCACACGGCCAAGGTCCCTATCAGAATACGCTTACAGCGTTACAATCCGTTTTTCTGGGGAGCGTGCGTGACAAGCGAGTGCTGCTCAAACCCAACGCTGGACGTATGGCGCGCCCTGGCGAGGGTGTAACCACACATCCCGAAGTTGTTACGGCAGCAATAGATGCATTCCAGCAGGCCGGGGCGGATGTGGCCGTGGGAGACAGTCCGATTACCGGCGTCAAAGCCCTGGAGGCTCTGGAGGCCACGGGTATCACCGCCGTGGCACAGAAACGCAACTGTCCCATCCTCGATATGGATCGGCGTCGGTTTGTTGAGATGGACATTCCCGACTGTCGAGTGCTGAATAAGTTAAAGCTTTGTGCCGATGTGCTGGAATTCGACGTGATTGTGTCGATACCGGTAATGAAAATGCACATGCACACGGATGTGACCTTGTCCGTTAAAAATATGAAAGGCTGTTTATGGCGGCGAAGCAAAGTGCAGTTGCACATGCTGCCGCCCATCGAAGGCAGCGATGAGAAACCCCTCAACGTGGCTATCGCGGATATGGCCTCGGTGTTGCGTCCGCATCTGGCAATCATCGACGGAACGGTCGGCATGGAGGGCCTCGGACCCGCTGCCGGCCAGCCCAAAGCTCTGGATTGCGTGGTTGTCAGTGCCGATGCATTCGCGGCGGACGCTGTGGCCTGTCGATTGATGGGAACTCGTGCTGAGGATGTTCCTCATCTGCGTATGGGCGCAGAGCGCCAGTTGGGCGTGATAGATCTTGATCGGGTAAAAATCACGCCGGAGCACTGGCGGGACTGGGCGAGCGATTTTGTCAGACCGCCGCAGAACTTATCTATCGAATTTCCGAATGTTACCGTCAGAGATAACAACTCGTGCAGTGCCTGTCAGTCAACATTGTTATTATTTCTGAAAGAATACGCCGACAAGATTTTCGATTATCTGCCGGAGCAGAACCGTCTGGACATCGCCATCGGAAAAGGTCATACAGAACTTCCCGAAAAGACGCTGTGTCTCGGTAACTGCACGGCTCGATTCAAAGATAGTAATCCGTACGTGCCCGGCTGTCCGCCTGTGGCCAGCGAAATCTTAAAAAAGCTGACCGGCCGAACGACACTGGATAAAGAATAAAAAGCGTGCCCGTTTAACACCGCAACGAAGATTGGATGGTGCTCAGGGATGGGACAATTAGGATTCCTTGACTATGCGATCATAGTAACCTACCTGCTTTTTGCTC
>JAFGPJ010000146.1 GCA_016936275.1 Sedimentisphaerales bacterium | reverse complement strand
GCCTTCATATGATTCTCTATCAGAAGGTTCTTGAACTTCCAGCTTAACCTTTCCCTCTTCATCAACTGTTTTTTGCATAGCAAATAACTCAAATGCTCTGTCTTTTGCAGTTATAAGACAAGGCAAAAGTATGCTCAATAATAAGATGATGATGGACATTACCACCAAAAGCTCAAGAAGAGTAAAACCTTTTCGTTGCACTTTTTGTCCCTCTTAATTGCGATTTGTCATATGGCCCTGTTGTGAAAGCCTCTACAATCGCTCAGGATAGCATAAATTCTCATCGCTGTTTGCAATTCGGCCACAGAAAATACATTTGAAGTGTGGCTTTTCCACCATAGCCCTGTATTCGTCGGAATGGTGCAGGTGAAAAAACTCATCGGCTAACTTACATAAATGCCGTCTGTGTCGCTCGGTCATACACGGTTCTTTTGGTACGTTATTCTCATCCGACATAATTTTCTCCATGCTCTTAGATACAGTGTCTCGTTGAAAGCACCATCTATGAAAATATAACTATGAGAATACCGCATAATAAACAAGTTGTCCATTGTACGGCCAAAAAGAAAATTCAATTGTTTTTGATTAGATCATGTAGGGGGCACGCATCGCGCGGGATCGCATCCGGTTGGCTTCAGGATCGCCAACAAACTCGGCCTTTCGCAAATCGAACTTCAGGTTCCGCTTCAATCGCTCGCAGATGTCTGCGGCCAGGCAGATGTTCATGGCTCGATACATAACATCAGGATTTGCAACAGCAGGTTGGCGCGAGCGGATACAGTCGAAGAAATCCCGCACGTGGTCTAACTTCCGTTGCGTCCGGCCCGTGTAATCAGCCAGCACTTTCTTGTATTCGCGCAAAAGCGTTGGCGATGAGACATCGGGGCTCGAATAACCATCGGCGGCTGCAATCCATCCTTCATGACCATCGAACCGCTCACCACAAGCGCCATGCCAATACTTGCACGGCTCCCATACCGAGCCGCTGATCCGGAACAGAACCAGCTTCACGCCGTTGGATAAACGTGTCACCATTGTCTTGTCCGGTCCCGCATACTCGAACTCTATGAAGAAAACGTCCGTCATATCAAGTCCGGCCAGGGCCTGGGCAACCGTGTGCGCGCCCCACATCGCGACATCGGTAGCAAAATCATAAAAGTGATACCATCCTCCGTTCACATACTCACCGTTGTATGGGCGCCAGGGACACGGACCAAGCCAGATGTCCCAGTCCAGTTCATCTTTGGGTGGTTCAGGTTCAGCCGGCAGCCAGTCGTGACGGTTTCCATCACGCCAACGAATGTCTGCATAAGCAGTATGAATTTGGCCCAACCGGCCGGATCGGGCCATTTCTATGGCAAACACGTGATTACCCTCGCTGAGCCGCTGGGCACCGGTTTGATATATCCGGCCATACCGGCGCGCGGTCTCCACGACCGCTTTGCCCTGCGCCATCGTCAGGCAGGCGGGCTTTTCACAATAGACATCCTTGCCGGCACGCATCGCCAGGATAGAAGCCAGTGCGTGCCATCGGTCGCCGGTGGCAATCAGCACGGCATCCACATCCGTCCGCTCGGCCAGGAACTGTCGCATATCGCTATACACAGCACAATCTTTATTGCCATATTTACTGTCCACCACGTTCTTGGCCGTTTGACGCCGACTCTTTAGGGCATCACAGACAGCGACCCACTGCACATCCGGCTCGTTCAACATCCAACCCAAATCATAAGAACCGCGGCCACCGATTCCAATTCCGCCCATCACGATTCGTTCGCTGGGCGAAACACTTCCGCCACGCCCCAGCGCCGAGGCCGGAACATAATACGGCAGGGCCACCGCACTTGCCGCTATTAGCCCCCGTCTCAGAAACCGACGTCGTGTGAGTTTTGTTTTATCGTCAATGCCCATGAGATTTTCTCCTTACTTCTTCTATATTCAATATACTTTCTTGTATATTTTTTGAGGTTTGTCAAGCGCATTAACTCCGCATTATTAGAAAAAGGCCCCTGCTTCCGGAGGGAAAAGTATATACAAAGCAGGGGCCTAAAAGGGCCGCAAGTATCAAACTCGCGGCCCTTATTAAGGTTAGATGTTAATAATTGTCTTATATTTTTTTGCGCCTACGAAGCCAACTGACACAACCAACACCGATACTGCCTAACAAAATAGCACCAGGTGCAGGTATCGCTTGTATCTCTCCGTAAATTGTATACCTCGCTGCCATATTGTAAGTGTCACAAAGCTGGGGACTACTCCAATCGACCCATGTGTTGACATTCGCAAAGATTTCGTCTATAGTAATATATCCATCACCATTAGTATCTGCAGTTCCAACAGAAGTTCCATCAGGCAATAATCCAGTCACTGCTGTGTAAAGGCCAAGATCGAACTCACCATGGTGATCTCCAAATACCGGGTCCGCCCAACCGTCTTGCCAAGCAGTCTCATCTCCACGAGCTGCTGTCATGATTATTGTATTTGGAATAGCACAAATTTCATTGATGAAGCCGCCGCTATAACACTGCTGCATGAATACTGTAGAAGATCCGTAAACCAAGGCTGCCATTTGAGCGGCAAAATCATCATCAGTGTAACCCGAATCTTGTGTAACAAGGAAGGAGTCGCCCGTTTGTGCTCCGGCTGTCTCTACGGTCTGCCAACCACAACCACCATGGTCGAAGGTCCACACGAACAGGTGGTCAAGAGAACCAAGCGAGGCACCTAATGCTGTAAATGCATTGTCGATCCCGACATTTGTCGCTGCAAAGTCCGTGATGCTGGCCTGGTACCGCGGATTCGACGATGTTCCGTCAACACCATCGCCATAGGCGACATAGATGCTATCAGCAGTATACATTCCTGTACCTATGAGCATGTCATACACCAGGACTGCGTCATTCCAGAATTCATCGTAGCTAGCATCGGCAGGCCTGTGGGGTGCGATCAGTAAAGCAGAAGGTCCTGCACTTGCTATGCCACCAACTATTAGGGTGGTGAACAAAAATGCTAAAATCACCAATACTCTTTTCATCTTTTTTATCTCCTTTCCCAAAATTCAATTAGTTCAGTACATACTAATTACCCAATTCTGAACTTAACATACCTACGTCCAACTATAGGTCTTGGCCATTGACCCTCGATATTGTAGATTTGGATAAGGTTGCCAAGAAGCCAATAATTGACCGACCACAAACTCTGTGGCAAATAGAGATGCTCTAGCAAATCAATCACCCTACTAAGCTTATTAAGCAGAGCTACTGATTGCTTATATACCACTCCTCCGTTTTCTGCCGTATTACCTTATCCCGTTTTACTCCTTTATGTGATAACACATCACATTTTGCCCAGGAACCGTGGATACATAATACGCCTATTAAGATAAAAACAATCAAAACATTTCTATCTTATTCACCAATATATTATATCGTCTGTATTACTGTCAAGATAAATCTCCTAATTTTTTTAGGTCTTTTTGCCCAATTTTAAAGACATTGAGAAATTGTGCTCAAAAAGGGCTTTTTTAGTACACTAAATCCGTTTATTGTGGTAAACACGTATTTTCAAAAAAGCTGCTGCTTATTCGGGAGGAAGCAGGGAGTATGGCGAGTTTTTCCAGATTTATATTGCAAAAAACGATAGCCATTTAATCAATATTCCGTAATAATGTCGTCTTTAATATTTTCACATATGCGTAGATTATGATATTTTTAGACTACAATCGCATTGCCTTGTTCCGTTTTGAAAATAGGAGATCTGTTCCATGCCGAAAAAGAGACTTCCAGCCAGTTTATCCAAGGATTCCAGTTTTGTCGTGGTCGCGGAGCTTGCAGCCGGTCCGAGATACAACTTCGCTCCAATAGAGAAGTTCCTCTCCGGTGTTAAAGAAGCCGAATCTGATGCTGTTCTGAAGGATTTTGACTTTGTAGGGATTACGGTGCCCCAAAATCCGGGAGGCATAGCCAATCTTGAGCCGTCGGACGTCCTGTCACGAATCAATGATAAGAGCCTGCTCGGCGATTTGGATTATATTCCTCACATTAGCTGTAAAGACCACAATGCTGATGGGCTCACAAGCTCTCTGGTTAATTACAGAGCACGGAATGTAGAATCCGTTCTCGCGCTTACCGGGGACAAGCCGGTCAGCGCCAAGGGTTCTTTCGAGGTTGAGGCCATCGGTCTGCTGCAGTTGATTGAACGATTGAACTGCGAGTCATACCTTAAAGCAAAACCTGATCAGTGGGATAAAATTCACCAGTTCTCTCCGGGTGCTGCGGTCTCGCCGTTCAAGTACACGGAAGCTTCGCAGATGCAGCAGTATTATAAAATGGAGAAGAAGATTGCTTCCGGAGCAAAGTTTTTGATTACGCAGGTTGGGTGGGATTGGAAAAAATCCCGGGAGCTGATGCGCTACCTGGAGGAAAATTCGATAGACACTCCGGTAATCGGCAACGTTTATTTTCTCAGCACAACAACGCCTGCTCCCCGCCTGATGCACGATATCAAGCTGCCGGGTTGTTTTGTTAGCGATGAATTTTTGGCCAAGCTGCAAAGCGAAACGCTCGAACAGCATATAGAACGTGCTGCTCAGCAAGTTGCTATGTACAGGGAGCTTGGTGCCGCGGGAGTGGATATTGGCGGCGTGCATGACTTCGCCGTTTTCACCAAAATACTCGAGATTGCGAATCAGATCGGTTCCGACTGGGAAAAGTACAAAGACAATCTGTGCTGGCCCGGCGGCGAGAACTTCTATCTGTACGAAAGCTCCGGCCAAAAAGCGATCCAGACAAGAAAGAAAAAGAAATTCCGTCAGAGTTTCTTCGATTTCATGCACAGGGCGATTCTCGACTCCGATTACACCGGATTCAAGCTCTTCCGAGGCACGATGGGTCTGCTCGGCACAAGAAAGGGAAAAGGATTTTGCTATAAATCCTTCTACGCAATGGAGCGCTGGTTTAAGTATATCGCCTTCGATTGCGAGGATTGCGGCGATTGCTACCTGCCGGAGAACTTCAGCTACTGCACGATCGGCGGTTGTGAAAAGGGAATGGACAACGCCCCCTGTGGAGATTCCACCGTCGATGGCCTTTGCGGCAACAACCTCGACCGAATCTGTATCGGCGAATATATCTACAAAGCCGCTGCGGCCAAACCCGATGGCAGAAGCAAACTCAGAGCCATCATCAACAAGCCGCGGATGCATGAGCTGGAAAATACAGCATCGATATTGAATTATCTTTTCGGCGCCGATCATACGAAGGCTGCTCCGTTAATTTCTATCGGCGATATGTTAAACGCATATAATCCGGTAACATGCACGGCCATGAAGCAATTCAACGATTCTATCGGCAAAACCAAAGGCCCGAACGGGGCATTAAATTTCCTCAAAGCCCTGATTCTCACGCAGGCCGCCGAAGGAGCATCATACATAGCAGTCAATATCGATGCCCTGGCCAAGGACGATCCGGATACAGCAGCGGAAATAATCATACCATACGTAAAACTTATTCGCAAGCTCGGCAAAGGTGTGCCGGCGTGCATCGAAAGCCGGCACGAAGAAGCTCTCATTGCCGGCCTCCAGGAATGGTATCGTGGCGACGGCAATGTGTCACCTCCTTTAATTGGGCCGATTGACACCTCTTCGCATTACACAATATTGACATTCAAGAAGCAGCATGACTTCAGCATGATTTGCACACTCAGCGATAACAATGCTTCTCCTATGGAGTCCTTAGTGACTGAAATTGACAAAGCAACCGACACGGCCAAACAGATTGTTAATAAAGCGACAAATGAATACCGCTTTATGCCGGAGCAGGTATTTTTCGACGCCGGCGCCGCTCCTTTGATGAAGGACCTGCCGGAAAAACCGAGTGTTGCCAGTCAAACGTATAAAGCGTTTAGAATCATCAAAAGCATCAAAAGCGATTCGGCAACGAATAAATGTCACTGCCTGCTCAACACAAACCTTGCCATGTTCGGCGTCCCGGCCCGGTCGGTGGGAGTCTGCAGGGCTTATGTCGCCAGGGCAATGGAATATGGCCTTGACGCTGCTTTCGTCGATGTTACACGCCACTACGGCGAAAGCCCCGCCGATCCAAAGCTCTTAGAGCTGGTGGATGCCTATATCGAAATGGACGGCTCAGCAGACAAAAAGGCCAACGCCGAAAAGCTGATGTCCGGACTTGCTGCCGGCGCTAAGAAAAAGAAACCGCCCAAAAAGTCCTGATTGGCTTTGTTTTTTCAAAACAGGTATCTATCAGACACGGATTTACACCGATTAACACTGATATTCTTTTTTTGTCATTCCCGTGAAAACGGGAAACCACACGCAATCCGCAGTACGCAATGCGCAATACGAATAAATTGGCTTTGTTTTTTTCGCACCCCACAGGGCTGTATATTGTCATAATCTCCTTTCATATAAGAGTTTAAGCTGATTTGCTCGCCGGCAAATTGGCTTTGTTTTTTCAGATAGGGTATAAACCACGAAGAGTCCGAAGAACCACGAAGAAATAAGCAATTTTAATAAATTAATCATAAATAATAATGTCTTTTCCATTTTCAATTCTTCATTCTCAATTCTACATTCTGTTTCTATCTATTCTACGAACAACAATCGAAAAAAGCGGGCATATTCCGTCGAATTTTAGAAAAATCTCCGTGACATGGCGGCCACTATTCGTATTGCGTATGTCGTGCTGGGATTTCCTACACTTTTCAATATTGTCATATTAATTTTGACTTATACCTTGCTTTATGGTATTATCTTTTAGAGTGCGTAAAACAGCGCTGAAAGCAAAACTTACTCGAATCGCTTCATTTTCATATAAATTACGTGAAGTACAATTTAGAGACTTGAAAGTAGTTGAAGTAAAGGAGGAGATAATTTATGAGCTTAAGAGATTCGATTTTTAGACTATTATTAATTTCAGTTGTTGCTCTTGTATTTCCAGTTTCGGCTTTTGCTATAGATCCACCCGTTTTTGACGTAGATATTGTTCACATAACACAAACATCAGCGAGTGCATATATCACCATAGTTAACAACTATGGGGAAGGTTTCGACTGGAGGGATGAATTAGGTGTAGTAGGAGGACCAGTACTAGAATTCTCTAGTTGGTCATACACTGGCCCTGAGACATGGGCAATGACGAGACCTTTCTACAGTACCCTGTCACCAGAAACAGAATACTATTACAAGTTCAAAGGTCGCAATTCTTCGGGTGAAAGCGATTGGTACGAAGAGCGGTTTACTACTCTGACAGGTCAACCAACTGTTAGTGTACAGGTCGAAAACATACAGGCAATGTCGGCTGCAGCAACGATCACGATCATCGATGATGGTGGAGAGGCTTGTCAGATCAAATATGAATATGGTCAAGTAGCGGGGGGTATGACTGCATCTTCAGGTTGGTTTGGTTCATTGACTACAGGAAGCACAGAAACTTTCACTATATCAGATCTATTACCAGAAACTGAGTACTATTTTAGGTCTAAAGCACGTAATTCGGCAGAGGAAGGTTCTTGGAGCGAAACAACTTTCACTACATCAGCCGAAGGAATCGACGCTGAGATCAACATCTCACCGATTGTACCGAATCCTGCGTCCCCAGGTGACACGATTATCATCCCATTTTCAATAGAGAACACAGGCGATTCGACACATACCTTTGCCATCGGCGGTCAGATCTGGAGTAGCGAACATATGGCTACCTTACTGAATTTGACCGTAACAGTTGAGCCTGGTCTTATCAATACTTACTTTGCCTCATATAGTTACACAATACCCTCAGATTGGATAGACGGTTCATATGAAGTACGTATTACTGCATGGGCTGACGAGGTAGATATAGGCACGTACCTCGATCAGGATGTTGAACCGTTCGACATCATAGAGGAGATTGTTCCACCAAATGTTAGTGTACAGGTCGGAAACATACAATCAACGTCGGCTGCAATAACGATCACAGTTGTAGATGATGGTGGGGAAGTTTGTCAGATCAAATACGAATATGGTCGAGTAACGGGGGGTATGACTGCATCTTCAGGTTGGTTTGGTTCATTGACTACAGGAAGCACAGTAAATTTTAGCATATCGGACCTATTACCAGAAACCGAACACTACTTTAAGGCTAAAGGACGTAATTCGGCTGGAGAAGGTTCTTGGAGTGAAATAACTTTCACTACATTAGACGGAACAGTAGACGCTGAGATTAACATATCACCGATTGCGCCGAATCCTGCGGAACCAGATGATACAATTATCATCCCCTTAGCGATAGAAAACACTGGTGATTCGACTCACACTTTTGCAATTAGCGGTGAGATATGGAATAGCGAACACATGGCGGACTTAACTAATATGACTGTAACGGTGGAACCCGGCCTTATACATACTTACTTTGCATCGTACAGCTATACCATTCCTTCGGACTGGAGTGGGGGGCCATACGAAGTGCGCATTAAGGTCTGGGCTGACTCTGTAGGTGGTACATTACTTGACGAAGATGTTGAACCGTTCGACATCGCAGAAGTCGATGCTGATCTCAACATCTCGCCGATTGAGCCGAACCCTGCGTCCCCAGACGACACGATCATCATTCCCTTCGCGATAGAAAACAATGGTGACTTGACCCACACCTTTACCATCAACGGTGAGATATGGAATAGCGAACACAAGGCTACGTTGGAGTCTTTCCAGGCGACTGTGGAACCTGGGCTTATTAATAGTTACATTGCCTCGTACAGCTACACTATTCCTTCTGATTGGAATGAAGGTACATACGAGGTTCATATCAAAGCTTGGGAAGATGTTGTTGGTGGAACATTATTAGATGAGGAAATCGAACCATTCGAAATTGCGGAAAAGGTAACTCTGTCAATCTCCTCAACGAGTGGAGGTACTGTAATTGAACCCGGAGAGGGCACCTTCACCTATCCAATCGGCACAGAAGTTTACTTGGAAGCACAGCCTGATTCAGGTTACCATTTTGTAGAATGGACAGGCAATTACGGCTCTGAAAGTAATCCATTGACTATAGTAATGGATCATGATTATGACATAACGGCAACATTCGAAGCCGAATTGCCTTTAATACATTCTTTAACTCTGTCATCAACTCAGGGTGGGCAGGTTATCGATCCCGGGGAGGGTACATTTGCATTTTCAGATGGTGATGCCGTTACTCTCCAAGCCGCTGCTGGCTTCGGCTATTATTTTACAGGCTGGTCTGGTAGTATCAACGGTATGAACAATCCTGTGACAATACTAATGGATCAAGACCACGATATAAAAGCAGAATTCATACAAGTTGACGTTGATCAAAGCATAAAAGTAATTGTTAAAAATCCTGACGGCGAGTATATATCTAAATTTCGCTATAATATAATGGGTTTTCCATTATCCAAATGGGATGAAAAACTGAAAATACGAGACGAAAATGATACTTATGATGTAGATTGGTCTAACTGTAACTGGATTACTGTGGGTTATGATGTAAAAGAATGCGAGCCTTTTAGTTATCAAGATGTGGTACCAGAAATATCAATTGAAATCATAAAGGATGGTAATACTGTTGTTGGACCCATTTATATTCCATCGGATCTACCCTCTTTGTCCCCTTTGACCCCTTTACCCTTTTTGCCTCCGGAGGAAGAAGATCCCGATACCCCAGATTTACCTCCCTTCCCAGTAGCAGCGGAAGGTCTCTATACTATAAGATGTTGCACAACTGTGCAAATAGAAGGTTATAGCGAAAATATACTCCAATATATTCTAAATAACGGAACAGACGGGAAGGGAAGATATGAAATATATAAAATTGTAGAATATGAACTTCCAGAAGATGGTGGAACAAATTATTCTGTATGGAAGAGATATACATATCAGTTAATTTATGAAATCCAAACATATGTCTTTGCTGGAGAACATGATGAGGCGTTGGTTTGCTTGCCAATTAATGAAGAATTTCTTGAGGGTGTATCCGTAGAAGATCCTATGCCCCTTATTGAATATGATACTGGAAACGAAGCTCTAACCAATGAGGCAATGAAAGGGGTGGTGAGTGAGGGCTTAGGCTATGCGTTTAAGAAAGGAGTTTTATCTTCTGCGAGTTTATTGGGTTCTGAGGTGGCAACTGTACTGTTTTGGTGTGCAGATCCAAAAACTGAGTTGAGTGAAGAAATGTTAACGACTCTTGGAGAGTACCTTGCGGAAGAAGCTATTAAGTCTGTATTGCTAAAGTATGGAATTTCGACGGTTACATCAGCAGGTGTAGCTACTTTTGCAATGTTTGGTTATACATTTGCTACTGAAGTGCTTCCACTTTGGATACTTGAAGACGAAGCAATCGACAGTGCAGTTGATGATCTCAGCGTTTATATTTCATCTGACGAGGGCAATGATTCTGTATATCTACTTAACAGAGGTGCTCCAATTTATGACTTGCACTTTGCAGATACGTTTGCTTTGTTTGCTTGGATAGATATGGATCAATACGGCGTAATTCAAGTTTTAGATACTGGGGAAGCATGCCTTTTTGAGGGCGGATTAGGTTTCCCAGACATTGATTCACCAAAGGACCTTGGTATTGGTTTTAATGTGAGTTTCTTTGGTGGATTGTTAGAGGGCCATGTTAAATTTTCTGACATTGATAAAGATGACACTCCTCCCGAAGTAAACTTCATATTACCATCATTTATAGGCTTTTAGCCAGTTGCAAACTGTGTGGCATTGATCCATCTGCCTATTTGCGTGATGTCATAGAATGGGTCAGCATCCATCCTGCCAAAGAGATTTCACAACTGGCCCCGGCTAACTGGAAGACCCTTCAATAGTCCCTCGGATCCGGCGAGTCATCCTCAAGCAATTAATCGACGTGAAACTTGTATTTCTTTTTCAAGTGTCTTTTGTCGGACGAATATAGAATATCAGCGTTTATCCGTGGTTATATTTCTCAGGAATAGACTGGTATAATCCCGGAGGTTGATATAAGATAAGGAAACTTAAAGTTTAAAGTTTTAAGCTTAAAGCTTTTCTAAAGGATATGGGCAAAAATGCTGAAACCACTTTTCTATCCTGAATCCGTTGCTGTAATTGGTGCATCACGAACGCCGGGTAAGGTGGGGCACGAAATAGTCGGCAACATGCTTAACGCCGGCTTTGAGGGGAAGATTTTGCCGGTCAATCCATTCGCAGATGAAATTCTGGGCCTGAAATGCTATAAAGAGATCGGCAAGTGTCCGGGTAAGATTGATCTTAGTATCATTGCGGTGCAGGCCCCGCTGGTAGTAGAGGCCACAATCAGCTCAATTAAAGCCGGCGTCAAGGCGATAGCGGTAACTTCATCCGGCTTTGCAGAGTGCGGAAAAGAAGGAGCAGAGATACAAAGACAGATTGCAAAGCTCTGCAGCGATGCTAAAATTCCGCTGCTCGGCCCCAACTGTTTCGGTGTAATCAATACGAGCATTCGTCTGAACGCTTCATTCTCAAAACACCTACCGAAGCCGGGAGGGATATCGGTTATCTCACAGTCCGGCTCGCTCTGCAGCGCTATGCTGGACTGGGCTTCGGCCCACGGTCTCGGCATGGCAAAAGTTGTCAGTCTCGGCAATAAAGCCGATTTGAATGAAGTGGATTTTCTTGAGTCATTCGCTAAAGACGATGAAACTACGGTGGTTGTAGGATATTTGGAGAGCATCAAATCAGGTCAAGAATTTTTGAAAGCTGCCCGCGCGGTAACTTCATCCAAGCCCTTTATTCTGCTGCGGGCGGGGATTACGAAGGCCGGAATCTGGGCTGCTTCGGCCCATACCGGTACATTAGCCGGTGCCGACACCGCCTATGCCGCGGCGTTCAGACATGCAGGTGTAATTCGAGTCGATGGCCTTGATGCTCTTTTCGATTGTACGGCAGCTTTTTCAACACAACCGTGCCCGAAAGGTGATAAAGTGGCGGTCATAACCAATGCCGGCGGGCCGGCGGTGCTGGCTGCCGATGCGGTTGAACAATTCGGCTTGACGCTTGCCAAAATCAAAGAAGACCACATCGAACTGCTCAAACAGCAACTGCCCCCGGCAGCAATAGCATACAATCCGATTGATGTTTTGGGGGATGCAGACCCGAAACGATATTCGATGGCAGTTGACGCTGCTCAAGACGACGAAGAGGTCGATGCGGTAATTGTTATATTGACGCCTCATTCGATGACACAACCTGCTGAGACCGCTCGTTCGATTGCGCAGAAGGCCGGCGGAGATAAACCTATTTTAATGGTGCTGATGGGAAGTGACGAGGCAAGGGTCGAGCATATTAAGATAGTTGATAAAAACCTGCCTATCTATCCATCCCCGGGAAGAGCGGTGGCTGCACTGTCCGCCATGCGAAAATATCAGCAATGGCGGAGCATGCCGGAGCGGGTTGTCACCCGGTTCCCGGTAAACCTTCGCTTAGTGGAACGAATTGTTACTCGTCAGCTCAAAGCGAATCTCATGCAAGTCGGAGAGGTTGAAACTAAAGAAATTCTCAGAGCATACGATTTTACTGTGCCGGACGGCGGATTGGCAGGTTCTCCAGAAGAGGCGGTGGATATTGCGAAACGCATAGGTTTTCCTGTTGCTATGAAGATTGTGTCACTCGATGTTCTGCACAAATCGGATGTCGGCGGCATCAAATTAGGAATATCCAGCGCCGAAGAAGTACGGGACACATTCGATTTACTTTCGCTGCGCGTAGGCCGGCGTGCGCCCGAGGCAAGGCTCAGCGGCATTTACATTGAAAAGATGGCCACCGAAGGATTAAATACCGTCATGGGTATGGTATCCGACCCTCGTTTTGGCCCCATACTAATGTTCGGATTGGGCGGCACCTTTATCGACCGTCTCGACACAACTTCCTGCTACCTGGCCCCTGTTTCAGGCGATGAAGCAATGCAAATGCTCCTGGAAAGTCGTTCGTATGCGCTCCTAAAGGACGCCAGAGGTCAAGCTGATGTCGATATTCTTGCGATTGTCTCAGGCCTGCAGCGTATAAGTCAGCTTTCAACGGACTTTCCACATATCAAGGAACTCAACATTGATCCGTACATTGTTGGCAGAACCGGCACAGGAGCGGTTGTTGTAGATGCGCGGATTTCCCTTTCGCGAACCGATGGTGAATAAGTGTGCTCAAAGGAAGATAATCACAATACAAGCAATAATAATTGGCTGACTAAGTATAAAGAAATGGTTGTCTCGGCGGAAGAAGCCGTTTCCAGTATAAGGCCTGAACATCGGGTTTTCATCGGTTCAGGTTGTGGCCAGCCTCAAATACTGGTGGACGCACTCTTAGCCAAAGCCGAGAAGCTTGAGGACATGGAGGTCATCCAGTTGCTGACACTTTCGGAACCGATCTTTCGCCATGCGGAGCTTTCCGAGCACTTTCGGCTCAACCGTTTCTTTTCTGCCGAGTGGGCTGATGATAAGCTGCAAACCCGGCATAGTGAGCACACGCCGGTGTTTTTATCCGATATACCCAGAATGTTCAAGCTGGGACGGCTGCCAATTGATGTTGCGTTGATACAGGTAACGCCGCCAAACGAGCAGGGGATGTGTTCGCTGGGCGTCTCCGTCGATGTGACAAAAAGCGCGGTCGAGGCCGCCGGACTTGTCATTGCTCAGGTCAATCCCCGGATGCCCTGGACAATTGGCGACAGTCTGCTGCACATATACAATATCGACATGCTTGTAGCCGGTGAGGCTCCTATGCCATTCGTTATTTTGCCCAAAGCAACAAAAATATCGCACACGATCGCCGAATATATAGCAGCACTGATTCCGGACGGCTCGACGGTCGAACTCGGAATATGTGGAGTTTCTCTGGCGCTCTCTGAGTTTTTGAAAGACAAGCATGACCTGGGAATTCATGCAGAAGTCATCGGCGACGGCATTATTGAGCTTCTGGAATCAAAAGTGGTAACCGGAATGCATAAGAGCGTCGATAGAGGCAAAGTCGTCGGTAGCATGTGCCTTGGTACTCAACGGCTTTACGATTATGTGGACAGGAATCCGATGTTCTCCTTCCGTCCGTCCGAGAACGTCAGTGATCCCAGCGTGATTGCTCAGCAACAAAACATGATTGCCGTTGTTACCGCCGAAGAAGTGGACCTGACTGGCCAGGTCTGTGCACGCACACCCCAGCACGGTGTATCGGGTATTGACATACGAGCGGATTTCGTACATGGTACGGCAAAGACAAAAAACGGCAGATTAATAATCGCTCTTGAATCTTTGGTCAGCGATGGTTCTGCTTCGAAGATTGTTTCATGTTTAAGCAGGGGGGCAGAAGTTGTCGCTACAAGCCGCGAAGTGCATTACGTAGTAACCGAGTACGGAGTGGCTTACTTAAACGGCAAGAGCCTTCAGGAACGTGCAATGGCGCTGATAAGCGTTGCACATCCGAATTTCCGAGAACATCTTCTCAAAGAAGCGATTAGCATGAATCTTGTAAGCTCAAGTCTGGCCGATGTGGAAGGCAGAATTCATATACTGCAGCCGGAATTGAAAGCAAGATTTGTTCTCGATGACGGGACCCTGATTAATATTCGACCGATGCACCCGACTGATGAGAACCGAGTTCGTGGGCTTTTCCAGTCTCTCTCGGAACAGACAAAATACTATCGGTTCATGTCGCACATCACGAGAGTGCCACAGAAACAAATCCAAAATTTCGTTTACATAGACTATCGAAGTGAAATGGCCATCCTTGGCACTATCCCCGAGGCTGACGGTGACAGGATTATCGCTATCGGCAGGTATTTTATCGATCCTCGAACAAACCGTGCGGAAGTGGCCTTTGTCGTACAGGACAAGTGGCAAAACCGCGGCATCGGTACCTTCATGTTCAAGTTACTTATAAAACTTGCCCGGCAAAATGGTATTGAGGGTTTCAGTGCCGAAGTATTAGTTGAAAATAAAGCGATGCTGGCAGTTTTTTACAAGGGAGATTGTAAAATCTCCAGCAGCACTGAGGGGCGTGTCCGCAGCGTGAATATTGATTTCGTCTAATCATCGGCTTGCAGCGTACCATTCAACAGTCAAGATTATTTTTTATTGACGTAAGACTTAATAGGTGTGTATATTGACTGTCAGCCGATATGTCGAGTTGTGCATAACCAGTAATATATTATGGACAAACACAAATGGACAGGAATGAAAAATTAGCTGATGCCGTTCTCAAATCAGCCCAAAGTGGACAAGAGCCGGACGGCCGAAAGCAACTGACATGTGCCGAGGCTTTTGAGCTGGCAAGAAAACACAAGGCAAAAATTATAGAGATCGGACGTATTTGCAATCAGAACAATATAAGAATCTGTAAATGTCAGCTTGGCTGCTTCGCCTGATAATCATAGGACCGGGAGCATGAAAAGATTAAATGCTAAGTGTAAACTCTGGCTGAGCAGCAAAAACATCGAAGGTGTTTTTGGCGATGGCAAATGGCGGCTGCTTGAAGCAATCGACCGGACAGGCTCGTTGAGGGAAGCCAGCAAATCGCTGCAGATAAGCTATCGAAAGGCATGGGGCGACCTTAATAAAGCACAGGATGCTTTAAATGTCGCTTTAGTGGAAAAACAGCGTGGAGGAAATATCGGTGGCAAGACAACTCTGACCAGCGAAGGAAAAAAGTGGATCGAAGCATATTCGAAGTTTCGTGCTGATGTTGAAAAAGCCGTCGGAAAAGCTTATGAAAAACGTATTGAGGGACTGCTAAAATGAGCACAGCAGCGAGGCGCACATTCCGTTCTGCTTTCAGCCTTGTTGAACTGCTGGTCGTTATATCCATCATAGCTTTATTAATAGGTCTGATTTTGCCGGCACTGGGCCGAACCAGGTCGATTGCCAAACAAACCGTTTGCCAAAGCCGGCTGCGGCAATGGGGATTGGCCTTTGAAACATACGTCGTGGAAAACGATGGCTATTACCCTCACATTGACGGCCGGGACCGCACGCCGGGCAATCCCCAAACGGACGCCGAACTGGCAGACTATTATTTCGGCTGGATAGATGTGCTTCCGCCGCTGATGGGTGAAAAGTCCTGGCGCGATTACGATTACTGGCAGAAGCCTGGCAAAAGTACAATCTTTCAGTGCCCCAGCGCCGAATTGGCTCCGGACAAGAGTTATAAATACAGACCCAGGAGAAGTGGTTATTTTTCCTACGCCATGAATTCCTGCCTCGAACTTGACGAGAACTGCTGGGCACCATATGGAAGCAAGGGCACGGATTGGCACATGCCCAGCTTCTTGAAAACGACGACGATAAAAAATCCGGTCCGCCTGATTCTGCTGTTCGATCAACTGCTCGATCCGGCAAAGGGTTACGGCGGCGGGCAATATAACGCGACAGCGGGGAAATACTGCGGCAGCTATCCCAAGGCTTTCAGCGCCCGTCACGCTAAGCCGGGTGGAATATTGGGAGGTTCTGTCCTTTATTGCGACTCTCACGTCCAATGGGTGCCGTCGGTTTGGAAATCCGAGTGGCCTGATGACCTGGAAGTGCCGCCGCTCGGCGACTCCGACTGGTATCCGTAAAAATCAACAGCGAAGATAGCACAAAAGTAAATAGGTACATCAAAAATTTGAAAGGAGCAAATGATGAAAAGAACAATGTTAACGACGATGACTGTGATTATATTTTTGTCAACGATCGGCTCTGTGCATGCGGCGGAGCTTTCGATTTATGATATCCAGTATACTGCCGACCCGAACGGTGAAAGCCCAAAAAATGGCAATATAGTCGATTGCAGCGGCGGTATCGTAATACACAAAAGTCCTTCGGGAAGACCCCGGCTGATTGTCCAGGATCCTGCTTATCCCGATGGCTGGGCTGCAATCCAGGTCAAAGACTTGTTCGGCACAGGGATTTTTACCGATGTAATTGTCGGCGACTGGATTTCTTTGACCAACGTTCTGGTAGAAGAATATAAAGGCAGCACGTTTTTACAGTATATGGAAGAGAACAATGCCGGCTTTTCGATAGTCAGCACAAATAATCCGCTGCCCAGGCCGTTAGTCGTCACAGTTGATAAAATCGCAGCACCTATTGAGGGCCTTGACTCGTGGGCCATCTCCGACTATAGTGCCGAAAAATACGAGGCAATGCTGATTAAAGTCGTCAATGTCAACGTTAAGGACACCGGTTACGGGAAGGCTTATGACAACTATGTACTTGCAAGCAATGCCGACCCGAATCTTATCTGCTGGGCTTCCGACTATATGAACGCCGGCAAAGACAAAGGCCTGATATATCACCCGAATGTAGAGCCGGGCCGAAACTTCTGTGGCGTAACAGGAGTGCTGGAGCAATATACCGGGGAGCAGGATGGTATTTTTTGCGATTATTATCAACTGCTCACAACAAGTACCGAGGATTTTACTATCGAGCAGATTGCTGATCTCGATGGCGATTGTGATGTGGATTTCCTGGATTTCGGAATTTTCACCGAGCACTGGCTTGAAGGTAAATAGGATTAAACAAACGGTTCATCTTAAGGAAAGACAAAATGAAAAAAGAATACATTTTGGGAATACTGTTCTTCAGCGGGCTGTGGGGTATCTCGGAATCCGTTCTTGGTGACGTTTTGTACAGCGCAAATGTCCCCTACGCATCCGTTCCTTTGACCATTATAGGCTTTGTCATAATGGCCGTTGCCCAGGTATATTTCCCGCAACTCGGCACAGCCACCCTTGTCGCCGCATGTGCGATGCTGTATAAATTTCTTAACGTTCCGTTTTTTTTCTGCCATCTTATTGGAATTTTGCTGATGGGCTTGTGCTACGATTTATTTTTCAGCGTGCTCAAGATAAAGAACCGGTCGCTTTCAGCGGCGGCAACCGTTTATTTAAACTACTTATTATTTGCTTTGATGATTACTTACGTCTTCCGTTACGAACACTGGGTGCAGGCCGGATTTGCCGGAGTGCTGCGACATGTGCTTATCAGTGGCAGCATGGCTGCTTCGGGCAGCGCGATTCTCGTGCCGGCAAGCCTTCGCCTCGGACAACAGATCAAGGCAGCTTATACCAGGCCTTTCAACCTGAAGATGGAATTCGTTCCGGGCGGTGTGCTGGCCGTTACCATCGGATTGTGGATTTTCAGCATAGTAGCATTTATTGTTTAAAAGCGGATGGTATCGACTTGCAACAAACTTATATTGTGGACGGGGGAAAAACACAGGGGCAAGACGACCAGTGCGGCCAATCTTGTCAAAATCGCCCGGCACGAAGGATTCATTGTTGCCGGACTATTGGCTCCCTCAATATACAATAATGATGAATTGCACGGATTTGACGTTATTGATCTTAACAGTGAAGCTCGATTTCCTCTGGCAAGGCGCAAAACAGGAAGGTTTAAATTCTTCGCCGAAGGATTAGAATTCGGAAACGCTGCTTTGGGCGCAGCGGCCACAAAATCCGCCGACCTTGTTATTTTTGATGAGTTTGGGCCTTTGGAGCTAAATGGCCAAGGCTGGCGCATTAAGGTAGATTCGTTATTAACTTCAAGTAACGCCCTGATACTTCTTGTCGTTCGGCAGGAATTGGCTGATGAGGTTCGACAAATATACACAGATTTCCCCAGCCTGATACTCCCTGCTATCGAACCGGAATCTATCGACAAAGTCATTGGAATGCTAAAAGAATGCCGCCAATTACAGCGAGAAACAGTATGATCAGACTTGATGGAATGTTGATGATAGGTTCTGCCGGAGCAAACGTCGGCAAAACTGAGCTGGCTTGTGCGCTTCTGAATAAATTCGGCAAAAACCATAATATCATTGGGATAAAGGTCACTACGATAAAGGACAAAGACGGTCAGTGCCCTCGCGGCGGCGAAGGTTGCGGTGTATGTTCCTCGCTGGAAGGAAACTTTTGCATTACAGAAGAAACCAATAGATCTTCCGGTAAAGACACAGCCAGACTTTTAGAGGCGGGCGCAGGCAGGGTTTTCTGGATGCGTGTTCTCAAGCAGCATCTTGTCGAAGGCACAACCGCTCTGCTGGATGTAATCGGCCCCGAGGCAATGTCAATCTGCGAATCAAACTCGCTCAGGCAAGCCGTAGAGCCGGGACTGTTTCTAATGGTTGGGAATAAAAATACGGACGCATGGAAAAACTCGGCCCAGCAGGTAAGAAAATACGCAGACAGAATTATCGTCTCTGACGGCAGCGATTTTAATCTTGACAGTATAAAACTTGTCGATGGACAATGGACACTTTCGGAAAAAGCCACGGCAATAATCATGGCAGGGGGGGGCAGCAGGCGAATGGGGACCGACAAAAGTATACTGACAATAGAGGGAAGGCCGATCATAGAGAGAACTTGTCAGCGGCTTGCCACCTGTTTCGAGCAGATACTTATCAGTGCCGACCAAGCGGACAAATTCGCATTTCTCGGCTTTGTGGTTGTCCCGGACAATGTACCGGAGCAGGGGCCATTAATGGGGATAGCTTCGGCATTGGAAGCTTCGGCCAACGAACTTAATTTCGTAGTTGCGTGCGATATACCACAAATACAGCTTTGGGATGTCAGAAGAATCCTGTTCGAAGCGGTCAACAGCGATGCTAATATAATTGTTCCGATCACGTGTGAAGGAAAATATGAACCACTGTTTGCTGTTTATCGTAAGAGTGCACTGGTAGCTATAAATAAGGTACTGACGTCAGGGGGGCGTAGAATAAGTGATGTTTTCGACTTGTGCAAAGTCAAAAAAGTTGAGCTGGTAGCAAAGTTGGTGAACTTAAATACAATGATTGAATATGAGGAATTTCAGAAAAATCTCAAATATAAAAGCTGATGTCTAACGAAGGTCTCTGGGAAAAACTTCAAAAGCTCGATGGTGCTGAAACGGCACAGCGGGCAAAGTGTGAGTATTTAAGCGATAAACAACACTATATTATTATACTCCTTAATATTGAATATATAGTTGATCTTATAGATAAAAAGATATATTCCAATGACGATGATTCGCCACAAAAACCGGCTCCATTCCTTGAAGAACTCTGCCTTCTGGCATATTTAATAAACGCTAAAGAAATACCAATTGCCAATAAACTCGTAAGAGCCGAGGTCCTGCCCGGCGGACAGTTTTTCTTCAGGGGCATACATAAACTTCCTGTTGAAAAGCTGGAAAAAACCTTTGGCGAACATCCGCAGGCATTGCTGGATGTAGCAGAGCAATTCAATGCCCAAAAATGTGAATTTGGAGATGCATCAATTTCGCTGTATATATTACCTCGTTTGCCACTGACCATTGTGATTTGGCGGGGCTGTGAGGAATTCCAAGCCCGGGCCTCGGTACTATTCGATCAAACAGCAGCTTCTCAGATGCCCTTAGACGCTCTATTGGTGTCTGTGAATCTAGCAGTAGATAGTCTGATAAAGGCTATTATCAAAGAATAAGAACATCCATGAAACACCTTATTTGTATAGTGAATTGGTGGATATGTTTTTATTTAATTTGGAAAAAGGATTTATAACATATTTTTGATTTGGAGCATTGATTTCAAGAACTTTGTTTGAAATTATGAGAAAAAACCTTACAATACCAACACAATAAGGTTGTGTGCGGGACAGATAATCTGTTTTGTATGTAATAATAAGATGCGTATGAGATATATGAATATTTATATTAAGCATTTGTGGGCGGTTATATTCATCTGTTCACGTGAGTGAGCACTCATATCCAGCATAAAATAGAAAATCATGTCAAAAGAGCAGGGCATTAAAATAGCTATTGGCGGTAAAGGTGGCGTTGGAAAAACCACGGTCTGTGCCATCCTGGCGCAGCTTTATGCCAAAAGCGGATTAGACGTGCTGGCAATTGACGCTGATCCGGATACAAATCTTGCTTCAGCTCTTGGCGTAGCCTCCGAGCAAAGCCCTGAACCTCTTATTAATATGAAAGATTTGATCGCCGAGCGAACCGGCACAGGAAAAGACGCCGTGGGATCGTATTTTAGGTTGAATCCCAACGTAAGCGATTTGCCTGAAAAATACTGGCATGAATCTAATGGCTTGAAATTACTGGTTTTAGGCGCCATAACACAAGCCGGCTCAGGCTGTGCATGCCCGGAAGGGGCGTTCTTAAAGGCATTATTAAGACATACAATATTGCAGCGTCAGGAGATGGTCCTGGTCGATTTGGCCGCTGGCGTCGAATTTATGGGCAGGGCGAGCGTACAGGGTATCGATGCTCTGGTATTAGTCGTTGAGCCGGGCGGCAGAAGCATTGAAACAGCAAACAATATGGCGAAAATGGGCAGGGAATTAGGCATCGAAGTTGTTGCTGCGATTGCAAATAAAATAACCGAGACATCACAGACAGACACAATAAAAAGGCAATTGCGAAATGTAGAGCTGCTGGGAAATCTTCAATATAGTCGTGCTCTGCAGCAAGCAGACCTTGGACGTGCTCCCGTACTCGGTGCCGATGCGGAAATTACCAAAGAATTGAAACAGTTTAAGAATAAATTGACACAGCTTGTTTCAAAGGTTAGAAAATGATGTTTAACAACGAGATGGAGTTCCTTAATTTGGGACAATTTGACAAGACTTAAGACGAGGGGTTTTATGGATCCGAAAGAACGCAGTACTGACAAAGCAGCACAGGAAATGATAGCTCACATGGCGAAAGCCGG